>JANQHN010000329.1 GCA_028282665.1 Phycisphaerae bacterium
TGGAAGCAAACAAGCGCGAAAACCCATCGCTTAGTGAACCGCTCACGGAGGACGAAACCGACGCAGCATCGTCAGACGAATCGCAGGCCAATTTGAATGATTCAGGGCTGGACGATGTCGCTACCGAGGATCCTCGCCCATGAAAGAAGGAACAAAATATTCCGCGAAGATCAAAAGCGCATTTGGGAGCGTACGCAAGAGCGTGGAAATCAACGATGATGAAACGCTAGAAGACCCTTTGTACACACTCGCAATCGCCATTTTCGCGCAATCTTCCGACGAACAGACAGGCCGCAAGGCGGTCGATCGCCTCCTGGCCAGCATGGTTGACTGGAACGAAGTTCGCGTCTCCACTCCCGATGAGGTACACACCTCGGCCGGGCTCCGCAAAGGCTCCAAAACTAGCGCCAGCGCCCATTTGATCCGAGCGCTCGATGCTGTTTACGCCCGGGAAAACACGCTCGACTTGTCCAAACTGAGTTCTGCACCGCGGCGTGAAGCGAAGGCTTATCTGGACACACTTGATGGTGTAAACGAATTCGTTCAAGCAAGTGTCATTCTTTGGGCGTTGGGAGGGCATGCGATTCCAGTCGACGACAAACTGCTCGCGGCGTTGCAAAAGGCGGACTTGGTTCATCCTGAAGCGGACCGCGCTGAGATCCAGGCTTTTCTGGAGCGTAACATCGCGGCGGCGGAAGCACGAACATTTTGTCTGGCTATGCGCACTTTTACGCCTCCCCCGACCGCCAAACCAAAGACTGCAAAGAGTGCCCCAAAGGCGACCAAAGCCCGCAAATCTTCGAAATCGAAGAAACCAACCACCAAACGCAAAGCAGCCAAAAAACGTGCGAAATCCAGTAAACGGTAACACATGAATCCACTGCTCCCCGATTCACTCCATTCGAACTACCCGATACAATTCCTTAAGTATTGAGTCGTGCAGTACGAACATAATCGAACCAAATTCATTCTCTCCCCTTCCAGCGAGGTACTCATGTACGACAGTACGAAACCTAGCAGGGCGATGTTTTATCACTGGGTGGTCGGCATTGCGCTCTGCGTTTGCGGAATTGGCATTCTTTCCGCCCACGCCAATGAATCCGAATTCTCAACGCACGGCTCTTCATCCGAACCTTCGCGAACTCAAACGACACTTAATGTGCTTTTGGAAAACGTAAAAATCCCATCTACCGGCAAACCCATCCCCGAGTTGTCGAGCCGTGCAAAAACGCAATTGGAGGAAGCAAAAACACTGGCCGAGCAGGAGCGATTCACCGAAGCATCTATCGCGCTGGAACGAGCGTTGCGTTATCAACCCAACCATCCCACCATCCATCGAACGCTGGCTATTTTGAATTACCGGTCTGGCAACTTTATCCGCGCGGGAAACCACGCAAACGAAGCCCTTGAGGAACAACCCGCTGACGTAGCCGCCCACTACTTGCTCGGCTTGATTCTCGAACGGTCCGCCGGCACGGAAGCCTCCCTGGAACAACTGCTTCGTACCGCGGTCATCCTCGATGCGGTCCAGGAACCTGCACTTGCCGGGCGTGTTTATTTCGCGCTCGCAAACGCTCTTTTTGACGCGGGCTACTCGCTGGCTGCTCTGGAAGCTTATGCGAAGTGCCAAAACGCAATCGGTGACGAAAAGGCCGATCAGGCATCAACTTCATCGGACACAATCGAGCTTCCGGGACCATCAACAACGCAATTGCAAAGAGTTGCGAGCGAACGCCGAGCGACCTTACTCTTGAAATTTAACCGACACAAAGAGGCCGTACGATCGCTGGCTAAACTGACGGTGAAATTTCCTCAGGATTTAGGCTACCGAAAACAATACGCCATTGCGCTCGCCGGTGCAGGGAAACCAAACGAAGCCTTGAAGGCATTGCAAGACATCAAAGGGAACGACGACGAAACCATCGATTTGCTCATCAGTGTATACAAAGAGCTTGATCGCGAATTGGAGTTGGTGGTGGAACTTCGACGCCGCCGTGACGCGGGTGCGGACTCCTGGCCTTTAATTCAGCGACTAGCGGATGCAGAACTCGAGGCGGGTCAGCGAAGCAAAGCGATCGCCACCCTCAACACTTACGCTCAGGCTCACACACCCGCCCCCGAAGCATTGGCAAAACTGGTTGCGCTATACGTCGCAGACCAGGAGTGGAAGCTTGCCGTTCAAACAGCAAGCCGCACGATTTCAGCTTCACCTTCCCAGGCTGGTCGTATACTGAAATTGCTGGATGCACGAGCGCTCAGTGAAGCACAAACCGACGCGTTGATAGCCGACGCCAATGCATTGGATCCTCAAAAAAACGGATACACAGCCGACACATTCGTCGTCGGTGTTCTCGCTCGACAGGCGGAACGAATGGAAGCCGCCCGCACCCTTCTTGAGAAAAGCCACAAAAAAGCCCCAACCTTCCTGCCCACTCGTGAAGCCTTAGCGCAGGTATACTTCGATCAGTTCAACTACCAAGCCGCCCTGGACCTGGCCGGTCGAAAGGTCGAAGCGCAACCAGAATCCGCTGCGTTAGAATTAATCTTAGGACAGGCGTACGAACGCCTTGATCGATGGAAGGAAGCGGAAATCCACTATCGCGCGGCTGGAACCATGGATCGGCAATTGATCGACGCCCGGCTGGGTTTGGCCCGGATCTATATCGAGCGAGGAGATAACAACAAATCGCTTCAAGAACTTCGCTCAATCGTGACAGATAGCCCTGCTAACACAGAGGCGCGGGAACTTCTGGCTGATCGCTACCTGACGGAAGGCCGCTCCAATGAAGCGATCCTGCAATACGAACAGTTGCAACGTGTCACGACCGATCCGCTGGTGAGGGTTAGGTGTTCAGCCCTGCTCGATCAGGCAACGAATACAGATCCGGAACGATTTCGCGAGACCTTGCGTGAAGCGATGCAGGAGCATGGTGAGGATGCAGCCACTTGGCTGTTTCTTGGAGGCAGCTATTCTGCGTTTCAGCCTGACGAGGCTAAGGCGGCGTTTACGAACGCTACGAGACTCGAGCCCGCTAATGAGAAGGCGTTGATTGGCTTGGCGCAGGCGCAGGTCAGCAGCCTCCATTTCGAGGAAGCGATTAAAACCTGGGATAGGCTTCTCGCGATTCGCCCCAACCGGCAGGAATGGCGGCTCCGGCTGATCCGATTCCACCGCTTGGTACTGGATCACGATAAAGCCCTCACGCTAACAAGCGCAGCCTTGGCCGACGATACATTGAATATTTCCGATCGTCGACGGTATCGCGTTGCTTTGATCGACATTCTCCAAAAACTCAACCGCGACGAAGAAATCGCAAACCTGATTCAATCGTGGCGAACGGAGGACGACGCGGTCCATTATTGGGCAAGGCGTCTCGCACAAATCCACCAGGAAACAAACGAGCACGGCAAAGCAATCGAGATTCTCGAAAAAGTGTACGAACAAGGAAAGTTTAACGCATTTTTCGCGGAACTACTCGCCAGTGCCTACGTGCAAGCCAACAAGCCTGACCGCGCACTACAACTCGCATTGGATCTTATTTATGAGGATCCAGAGAATGACCGGTACGTCGCCGTGTTGGCGTCCGTACTCGAACAAACAGAACGTGTCGACGACGCGATCGAGTTGGCCCACAATCATATGGCTGCCGCGTTCGATCGAGGCGGTGCACAGCAATTGCTCTTGTCGATTCTCAATCGCGCTGAGCGATATAAAGAATCGGCGGAACTATTAGAGGAAATTATCGAAGAACAGGCGCGTATGGGACCGCGTGCGACGCTCGACATAACGGCGCTTCGCGACTTAATGGCCAGTTTGCTTATTGCGGATGAGAAATTTTTCGAAGCGGAGCAAATGCTAACACGGTGGATCGAAGAAACGCCTTCCCTTCAAGCTCGTTTCCGATTCCTCACCCTACTCGCCAGCAGCCAAGATCTTCAGTTTGCAACAGAGGCGGCGCTGGCCACCAAGCAGCAAGCTTTGGCTTTGCAGCCCAACAGCATCATGATGAACAATGATATCGCTTACGGATGGATCGACCAAGGCATACGACTTGACGAAGCTGGGCCAATGATCCGATTCGCACTGGGGCAGTCGCCCGATCAACCCGCCTACCTCGACACGTACGGTTGGCTATTGTACAAAAAGGGTGAATTTTCCGATTCGGTCGTTTGGCTTGAGCGCGCCTTGGGGATTTCCGCTGCTCCCGATCCGGTTATCCTGGATCACTTAGGAGATGCTTACTGGCGGCTTGATAAAGTGAATCAGGCTCGAAGCGCATGGGAAAAGTCGCTGGCGATTTTTGAGGAACGCGGTCAACCGGCAGCAAATTCGGATGAAAAGCGTGTCCTGCAGGTAGCGAAAGAGAAGCTTGAAGCGATAAAATCAGGCGAAGCGCCATCGACGGCTCCGCTTGGAAATCCGGTTCAGGAAGATGCGGGCAGCGAGAACCTTAACCGACCGGCCGACGACGAAGAGAACAAACCGCAAGAGAACAAGATTCGTCGCAACGCCATAACGTATCGGTGAGGTAGCGGTTCTCCGCCTGGATCGCCTAAGTAACGCTGACAGATCAGATCGATGTGTAGAATGTGAGGAGCAATGCCGTGTCCGGTCACTCTAAATGGTCGACGATCAAGCACAAGAAAGCCGCATTGGACGCGAAGCGCGGCAAGGCCTGGAGCAAACTTTCCCGCGCGATCACTATCGCCGCACGGAGCGGTGGCAACCCCGAGGACAACCCCTCGCTCAGGCTCGCGGTGGATAAAGCCAAGGGCGCCAACATGCCCAAAGATACGATCGAAAAGGCAATTAAGAAGGGTACGGGCGAACTCGAATCCGAAGCGCTGGAGGAAATCGTTTACGAAGGATATGGACCAAACGGCGTGGCGGTGATGTGCAGTGCGGTGACGGACAATCGCAATCGTACAGGCCCGGAAATCAAGAAAATTTTCGAGCGCAGCGGCGGCAACCTGGGTGCGACCAACTCCGTCGCCTATATGTTTACGCAACGCGGTGTCATCCTTGTGGATGCCAGCAAAGCTACAGAAGAGCAGATCATGGAGGTCTCGCTGGAAGCCGGTGCAGAGGACGTCTCCTCTTCGGAAGTCTGCCACGAAATAACAACCGTTCCTACCGAGTTCCAGACAGTGAAAGATGCGATGGAGGCGGCCGGCTTGGAGATTCAGTCGGCGGATATTTCGCGTATCGCATCCAACACAATCATGCTGGATCTTGAGACGGGCCGCAAAATCATGAAGCTCATCGAGGCTTTGGAAGATCACGACGATGTCGACGCAGTCTATTCGAATGCCGATATCCCTGATGAGGTCGCTGCCCAGTTGGCGAATGAATGAGGACTGCAACCAGATATTCACTCATCACAAGCGACCTCTAAAATAGATAGGGTGACTCAAGTGACTGAGTCATTCAAAGACATACGGTGCAATTGCGTTACAATCCGATAATATATATGGTATAAACCAGTCCGATAAGGCTCCGCAACTACGGATTTCCCCCCGTTTCTCGTAGTAGTACCCCTGAGTTTTAAGCGTTTTTGGGATGTCGTGCATGAATACGGCACGATAGGTCGATTATTACCGAGCGAGCATTTCAAATTTTCAATGCACGCACGACTGAACCCTGAAAGTCCTATCTCGATCGGTGAGTCGGCTGCGTGAATGCCCAATTCCTTGCTTGAGATTATGCACAGGGCAATTGGTCATCAACGCTTTCGAAATTCAACCATGGCGTCCTGCTTTGGGCAAGCAGTGCATAACCACCGCCAGCTAAGAACCGGAGATTGAAGTTTGATGCAGTCTCAACTGCGTCTTCGATTGGAGTCGTCATATGCGGCTGTCCAGCCTGATAGGGCAGCCGCAACATACTGATGGGCAACCTAAGTATCAAAACCCGGATCCTTCTTACGATTTGCGTAATCGGCATTCCGACGCTGATTGGCGGGATTTTTCTATTGCGCAGCTGGCGTACACAGGAATTGCGCACCGATGTGCGAAATCGCATTATCTCCGTTTCCGAACTCGTCGATGTCGAGATTACAGATTATGGCGAAATCATGTTCGCCGCCCTTGAAGTGTTAGAGCTCGACAAAGGCATCCAGCAGGCTTGTATCCACAAAGATCGGGAAGAGCTGCATCGACTAATAGAAGGCATCTATAACGTCCTCCACGAAAGGCACCGAATTGAAGGGCTCACGCTATACGACAACACGGGCACGCCACTGGTCACATTCGGTCAAACGGAGGGAGTATGCGGCAACCATTTAAGTTACTCCACAGTCAAAACGGCCATCCATCTAGGTACGCAGACTAGGGGATTGGAAGTTTCGGAGGGCGGCTGTTTATTCCTTCATATGGCGGAACCGTGGGTACTTGACGGAAAGCTCATCGGATACCTGGAAATCGATCTGGCATTCAAGCCGGCCTTGCTTGCGCTCAATGATGTTGCTGACGTGAAAACGATGACGATCGTTGACAAATCAAGCGTACACAAAAACCAGTGGACAAAGGGTTTCGGCCAACTCGGCGGTCTGTGCCGGTGGGATACGTTCGAGGATCATGCCGTTGTGGGCTGGACGGGAGGAGAACTGCCTGACGCAGTCATTTCGCTCATTTCGAAGCAACGAGAAGCCTTCCTCGGACCTGATCCTGCGCTCATCGGTTTGACGAACAATCTGGGAATCGGAGTCATACCACTCAATGAGGCGTCAGGCAGGCAGTTCGGATCGATCCTGATATTTCAAGACCTCACACACAAATGGACGGCTGTCCGGACGCTAATTTACAATGCGGCGGCGGGATTGATTTTTGCCGGGTTGGTGCTGCTGCTCATTTTGAATTACACGATCGGGCACATCGAACACCAGATCGAAGAGGCGAACAAACGCCGCGAGGAAGAAGCGAAAGCCCGTGAAGCTTTACAGCAGCAACATATTCTAGCAATCAACACAGAACGGGCTGCTTTGGCGGAAAGCGAGCTGCGCTACCGAATGCTCGTTGAATACATGGATATTGGGGTTGCGTTGGTCAGCAAGGATTGCACAGTCCAACTGGTCAACTCGACATTGGCCAAGCTCGCCGATTGCGCACCGGACCGGCTTGTAGGTAGAAAGTGTTACGAGACCTTCAATAGGCAACATTCATCCTGCGACGAATGCCCGGGTATGTTGGCCATCCAAAGCAACCGGCTTGAAGAAGAGGTAGAGACCATAACGCTCGAAAACGGCAAAACCATGACCTTGCGTGTCCGAGCGTATCCGATGCCGGGGCCAAACGGTCAGCCTACCGGATTCGTCGAACTCGTGGAGGACATCACGCAACGCATCGAACATGAAGAGATCTTGCGTGTTTCCGAAGAGCGTCATCGCGCAATTTCCGAAACCGCTCTTGACGCGATCATTACCACCGACAAGGAAGGGCGAGTTCTTTTTTGGAATGCCTCCGCTAAGAAAATCTTCGGATACTCCGAGGACGAAATCGTCGGCAAGTCACTGATCGACACAATCGTACCCGCCTTCTACCACGAAGCGAAACAGCGAGGTATAGCCGCATTCCAACAACAGCGAGGTAGTGCGTCCGCCATCGGAAAGACACTCGAACTTGCCGCATTAAGAAAAGGTGGCGAGGAGTTCCCTATCGAGATTTCGTTGTCCGGTTACGAGGGCCAAAACGGTCATATGACCGTAGCGTTCATTAGAGATATTACCGAACGTAAACAGGCGGAACTGCAGCTTCGCGATAGCCACCAGCAAATGGCGCAAAGTCTCCAACGCGAAAAACAGGTGTCCGTTGAGCTTGAAGCAACGATGCAACAACTGCGTGCAGCCACAAAAGAAGCAGAGGCGGCTGCACAGGCGAAGAGCGAATTTCTCGCGAACATGAGTCACGAAATTCGCACTCCCCTCACGGCCATCCTGGGATACGCAGACGTCCTGGAAGAAAACGATCTAGACACAAACTCGGCCGAAGCCGTCGAAATCATCAGGCGAAACGGTAAACATCTGCTCGCGCTGATCAATGACATCCTAGACTTATCCAAAATCGAGGCGGGCAAACTTAGCATCGAACGCCTTACCTTCTCGCCAACGAAACTGACGATGGAAATCGTCACGCTCATGCGAGGCAGGGCACAAGACAAAGGGCTCGATCTGACTGCCGAGTTCGAAGGCGAGATTCCGGAGCAGGTCCTAAGTGACCCTACTCGACTGCGGCAGATCCTCATTAATCTCTTGGGTAATGCAATCAAGTTCACAGAAATTGGTGGCGTTCGAATAGTCGTGCGAATGGCATCATCCAGCAACGCTGCATCAACTTCCGATTCGGATCTACTACAATTTGAAGTCGTGGACAGCGGTATTGGCATGACCCAGGAACAGGTCAGTCATTTGTTCCAGCCCTTCACGCAGGCGGATACCTCGACCACCAGGCGGTTCGGTGGAAGCGGGCTTGGCTTGATTATCAGCCGCAGGCTGGCACGCATACTCGGTGGCGATATATCTGTCCAAACCGAACAAGGCCGAGGCAGTCAATTCACCGTCACCATCAATCCCGGCGACCTGACCAAGGTTGCGATGATCCAGCCCGACGCTACCAACAACGACACACCCGACATAACCAATCCCGCAACAGATAGACAACCGGATTCGATTCCGCTGCCCTGCCGCATCCTCCTGGCCGAGGACGGTCCTGACAACCAGCGCCTGATTTCTTTCATGTTGAAAAAGGCTGGGGCGGATGTCACCGTAGCAGAAAATGGTGCGATAGCAGTCGAAGTCTATGAACGCGCCCGCAACAAAGGCACGCCGTTCGATTTAGTGCTCATGGACATTCAAATGCCCGTCATGGACGGCTACGATGCAACCATCGCTCTGCGAAAAGGAGGCAGTCAAATACCTATCATCGCTCTGACCGCCCACGCACTGCCAGAACACCGGGAACAGTGCCTCGCTTCCGGTTGCACGGACTTTTTGACAAAACCCATCGGCAAGCCCAAACTGCTCGCAGCTTTGCACCATCACTTGCGAGAAGCTCAACAGAGAACGTAACTCACACGCCTTTTTTCGCCCTTTCACAAAATTGATCCCGCCTAGCCGGTCGCACTCCGATCCTGTAGCCTATCCACGCAGGTCATCCACCGATCATTGGACAGGGTAGACCGCGCCAGTACAATCCCAAGAGGAGTGGAATACGGGCATTCTTCGTATGTGAGATGCGGCGTGGCGAAGAAAACACCACGTTTTTTAAAGGCGATGGGGAAAGAGTCTCTCCCAGCGCGGATTAAGGTCGCGGGACTGATCTACGCGCATCGCAAGACCTACAAAGACGACTTCTTCGCCGTGACCGCCATGTACGAATCATCCGATGAAAAGCGCGTCATCTTAAAGGTAAACCGGGTTGCATCTTTATTCCTAATACCCATGTCTTGGGTAGGAAAACTGCTGACCGCCCGGGAAATCGCTTGTTTCACTAAGCTTGAAGGAATTCCCGGCGTGCCGCGGTTTGTAGAGCGTTATGGCTCCACGGGCTTAGTGCGTGAGTTTATTGAAGGACACGCGATGCGCAAGGGTGAACGTGTCCCCGATAACTTTCACGAAAAACTCACAGGCTTGATCGACAAAATGCACCAGCGAGACATTGCCTACGTCGATCTTGAAAAATGTGAAAACGTACTGGTTGGCGACGACGGTGAACCTTACCTCTTTGATTTTCAGATTTCTTGGTACGTACCACGCCAATGGGGTGGTGATCTATGGCCTTTTTCGGCGATTCGACGCAGTCTGCAGCGAGCCGACCGCTATCACCTACTAAAGTTAAAACGCCGCACCCGACCTGACCAGATGACAAAAGAACAGCAAGACGCCTCATTCGCCAAGCCTTGGTACGTCAGGTTGCACAATCGAATCGTCATGGGACCCAAGAAATTGCGGCGATGGATACTGAACCGTATCGACCCCAAGGACGGCGACGGAGAGCGCGGACGTGTGGATGAAGAGGAACCGATGGGAGTCAATTGATGGCTTTATCCGCCGAAGACAGGGACATACTTGGATCGTTTTTTGCTTACATTGAAGATACCGTAAGCCACGATGAACGATACGGCTCTTCCTCGCGCATCGAATCGGATGATGAATCGCTCATCGCTATGAGATTCGAGAACAGCAAAGATGAATGGTTTGAGATCGCGGTTATCCCGGCAAAGAACATTCTCCGTGCAGCTTTCATTACAACCAGCAAGGATCTTTACGACGACATCGAAACGGCAGGCGAGGAGAATGGAGGATCTTTCGCGGACATAATCGACATCGGAGTTCGCGAGGCCGGGTTGCATGGCATTGAATTGACCGTTGAGCGTTATACCGGCGCCGATGGCGAATTTGGGTACGCAACACGATGCTCGCTAGAATGGCTTGATGATTTGGACAAAGACCCCATTCGCACGAGAGCACTGAGCATGATGGAGGCGTTCATGATCGGGCTGGGCGGTATGCTCAATGCCGACCTCGACTTCGAGGATTTCGACGACGAGGAGTGAGTCTGTTTTGCTCGCAAGGACAGGAAGAACGGATCCGAAATATAACCGACGAATTGAATACCGACACACCTCATACCCAACCGTAGATACCCATGACATCCAAAGAAATCAGGCAGCAGTTTTTTGACTTCTTCAAATCCAAAGGTCACGCAATCGTGGACTCCTCACCCGTCGTGCCGCTGGATGACCCGACGCTCATGTTCGCCAACGCAGGCATGAACCAGTTCAAGGACGTCTTTCTCGGTACGGGCTCGCGCGAGTACAATCGGGCTGCCGACACGCAGAAGTGCATCCGCGCGGGCGGCAAACACAACGACCTCGACGACGTGGGACAGGACACGTATCACCACACTTTCTTCGAAATGCTCGGAAACTGGTCGTTTGGCGATTACTTCAAAAAAGAGGCGATGGCGTGGGCGTGGGAATTGCTGGTTGACGTATACAAGATCGATCCGACACGACTTCACGTAACGTACTTCGAAGGCGACGCGGAAGAGAACCTCGAACCGGACAGCGAGGCAAAGTTGCTGTGGGAGGAGATTTTGCCGCCCGATCGCGTACACCCTGGCAATAAGAAAGATAACTTCTGGGAGATGGGTGACACCGGTCCGTGCGGACCGTGCAGCGAAATCCACATCGACCTCACGCCCGACAAATCCGGCGGTGCACTGGTCAACAAAGACGACCCGCGCGTAATCGAACTGTGGAACCTGGTATTCATTCAGTTCAACCGCGGAAACGACAGCAAACTCACTCCCTTACCGGCGAAGCACGTCGATACAGGAATGGGGTTCGAACGTTTGTGCGCTGTCCTGCAAGGTAAAAGCAGCAACTACGACACGGACGTTTGGACGCCGATCTTCGACGCAATCCAGAAACGCACCAACGCCCCGACCTACTCCGCCACCATGCCGACGAACGCGAAGGATGTATCTCGCGACAAGATCATGGTGGACATCTGCTACCGCGTGATTGCGGATCACGTGCGGTGCGTCACGTTCGCGTTGACAGACGGTGCAGTGCCTTCAAATGAAGGTCGCGGGTACGTACTACGGCGTATTTTACGACGCGCGGTGCGCTATGGTCGGCAATACCTGAATATGCGCGAGCCGTTCATTTGCGATTTGGTCGAACCGCTGGCGACCCATATGGAAGAAGCATTTCCCGAACTGCGTCGTGGCCCGGATGAAAAACATCCACGAGACAACGTAAAGTTCGTGGCAGACATGATTCGCGACGAGGAGGCGTCCTTCGGTAAAACGCTCGACCGTGGTATCAAGCTGTTTGATGAAGCCGCCGAGCACGCCAAAACTCATCATCACGGCCGAATCAGTGGCGAGGACGCGTTCAAACTGCACGACACGTACGGCTTCCCCATCGACCTGACGGAACAGATGGCGGAGGAGAACGGACTGACTATCGACATCGGCGAATACAGGCGGCTGATGGAAGAGGCACGCAAGAAAGCGAAGATAGGTGGTGGAGGACAAACTGAGGACGCGGAGCTACAGAACGCCAAGAATGCAGCGCAAAGGATAGCTGACAGAGATAATGCCGGCCCTACTGATGACAGTTCGAAATACGGCAGTGAACTTGAGTGCGATACATGGATCACTGCATTGTCGCGTGCATCGAGCCCTTACGATCAGGGCGTTGCAGTTCAAGGTGATACAGTTACCTTTATCACTGAAACAACTTGCTTCTACGCAGAGGCTGGCGGACAGGTCGCAGACACGGGAACAGTCGAGATAAGTAACGGCACAATCATCGACGTGAGCAGAGTCGAGATGGTGAAGGATCGCGCGCTGCATACAGGCAAAGTGCGGACCGGAAATGTCACGGCTGGCCAAAGATGCAAGGTGAAGATGCGCGTCTCCGACGATCGCGCAGCCACGATGAAAAACCACACCGCCACGCACATGCTCAACTGGGCTTTGCGCGAAGTATTGGGCAATCACATTCAGCAGAAAGGCTCGCTTGTCGATCCCGAGAAGACGCGGTTTGACTTCTCGCACCCCAAAGCAATGACGGATGGGGAGGCCGCCCGCGTTGAGCAACTGGTCAACGAGCAGGTCGCCGCGAAGTACCCGGTCAACGTCAAAGTCGTCCCGCTGGATGACGCCAAGAAAATCAACACCCTGCGTGCGGTATTCGGCGAAAAATACCCCGATCCTGTGCGGGTTGTCTCAGTCGGTGTGGACATCGGCGCGATGCTCGCCGATC
>JANQHN010000410.1 GCA_028282665.1 Phycisphaerae bacterium
TGTCCGCATAGAGGAAAAGATCAAACGCCTGCACAGATACACCGCATTGCTCATCGCGAACCTGCAACTCGACCCCAAAGGAAGCCTCGCCTTCTCCACCGAGATCATCTACGTCACTTTGCCACGTTACCACGCCCGTCGACGGATTGATCGACATGCCTTCAGGACCGGCAAGCAATTCGTAACTAAGAGCGCCGTCATCCTCATCGGCTGCGTTGGCATCGTAAATGTAAAACTCACCCAGGACCGCCACCGCCTTGGGGGTGGACGTGAACACAGGGTCGTTGTTTTCCGTCACGGTGATGGTGAACGATTGCACGTCTTCGAACAGTTCAAGCGTATCGACCTCGACAACACGGACTTCGACGAGATTGTTGTCTCCCAAATCGTCGAGCGCCGGTGTCCAACTTAGCGTGCAGGTGAGGTCATCGAACGTCATGCTCGCCGGCCCCGTGATCAGTTCGCAAGCCAATTCATCTTCATTTGCATCGCCAGCTTTGATTGCATAGCTGTACAAACAATTCACGCTCGCATCTGTTAGCGGAGTGGAGGTGATTTTCGGAGCGATGTTGGTGCCCGCTGCAACTACCGTCAAAGTGTACGCCTGCTGGGCTGATCCCCCGTGACCGTCGTCCGCCACAACAACCACCAAACGATCGCCTTCGTCACCGGCAACCGGCGCCCACGAAATCACACCGGTGTTCTCATCAATGAACATCGTCGGCGGAGCTTCGAGCAAGTCATACGATAGCGCATCCTGGTCCGCATCGGTTGCGTCTACGTCGTATTCGTAAATGCCGTCCACTACCGCAGTCAAAAGCGGAGTAGAAATGAACTGCGGCATGCTGTTGACGATGACCTCAATATCGAACGCCTGCTCGGCAAAACCTGGCCCGTTGACCTCCGATACGCGAACCACAACATGATTGATGCCGAGGTCCATCACGGTCGGCGCCCACGAGATCACTCCTGTCACCGGGTCGATGGCCATGCCATCGGGCGGCGTGACCGGTTCGATTATGGAAACCGGCAAGGAGTATTCGATGTCGTCGCCGTTCGCATCAAAGCCTTCCACCTCGCAAGTGTAAATATCACCAACGTAAGCGGCCAATTCGCATACGGATTGGATTGCCGGAACAATCTGCACCGCGTTTATGGTGAGCCGATACGCCTGTTCCGCCCGGCAATCTTCTCGATCAGCGGTTACCAAAATACGGACCGGGTGACTACCGACATCCGCTCTTTGCGGCGTCCAGACGATAAGGCCTGTATTCGAATCGATCGTCATGTCGCCGGGAGCATCGAGCAGTTCGTAATTCAATGTATCGCCGGGCATACCCAAGTCCGCTACGACCTGGTAGACGTATTCACTCGCCTCATCCGCTACGACAGAAGGCAGGGATGTAATCGCGGGCGGTGTGGAACAGGTAATGACATTGATTGCGTAGTCCTGTTCGTCCCGGCAATCGACCGAGCCGGCGTATACAGCGACGGTGACGGGCTGTACGCCGACTTGTTCGGTGCTCGGTGCCCACGTCAACAGGCCGGTATCGGCGTTGATGCTCATACCGCCGGGGCCATCAACCAATTCATAGGTTGGCGAAATTGATCCGCCGGTATCTGCTTCAAGCTGGTAGGAATAGACATTGTTCACCGCAGCGGTTTGCGATGGCACGGAGGTAATTTTAGGGTACTCGAGGCACGGCTGAACGGTGATGCTGAATTCCTGACAGGCATCCGGATCAACCGCACAGTCGCGTGGGATGTCATCGTTAACGGCGATACGCACGAGAAAATCGCCGGTTTCGTCCGGCGTCCAGGTGATTTGACAGTCTTCGCTAACGACCATGCCCGCAGGGCCGGCATCCAGGGAACATGTCGCGTCGCTGCCTTCCGGATCGAAGGCAGTTAGTTCGTAAGCGTACAACGCGTCGACAACTGCGAGAAGCGGTGGATCGGAGGTAATGACCGGCACGCAATTCGTTTCGGTAACGTTTAAGAGGAATTCGACCTCGACCACACCGTTGGGATGACCGTCGTTAACTTCAATGATGACGGGATCGTAGATGCCGGCGTCCGAACAACCGACGTTCCATTCGATAAGCCCCGTCTCGGGGTGGATGTTCAAACCACTAGGAAAATCGGAAGTTCGCGCGAAGCGCAATGGATTTTCGTCCGGATCATTCGCCTCCACAAGCAGGGTCAAGAGTTCGCCCTCACTGACGAGTTGATTCGGAATCGGCGTCACGATCGGTGGCACGTTCACGGCTGCGACGAAGATATCGTATGCCTGATAAACCTCATGCAGTCCGTCTTCGACGAGAATCCGTACGCGATGCGGATTGCGTTGTGCGGCGGTTTGAGAAGGTGTCCAGTAAATGACGCCGTCCTCATCGATCGTCATGGGGTTGGCGTTCGGGTCGTCAGGGATCATTTCGAGTGAAATCGATACGACATCCTTATCGTCATCAACCACTTCCACCTCGTAGATATACTCCGCCCCTTCCATCGCGACATAAACCGGACCGGATACAAAGCGCGGTGCGATCTCCACCGGCGTCACATCGATGGCGAAACTCTGGTAGGCATAGGCCTCTGACGGATCAAAAACGGCAACTTCCACATTCGCACCTTGCGGGTAATCGTATGCAGCCGTCTGAGACGGGATCCAATGAATCACTCCTGTGTCTTCGTCGATCGTCATGCCTTCCGGAGCATCGCCGAGCGCAAACTCGACCGGGTCATCGTCCGGGTCAACCGCCACAACCGCGTATTGATAAAGGACGCCCTCCGTTGCGATGGTCAACGCAGTACTGGTAATGATCGGGGCAACGTTTACCGGCTGCACGTCAATTTCGAAAATCTGCTCGTCGCGGCAAAGCGGATCGCCCTCCACAGCAGCAGCGACTTTCACCACGCGCACGCCCCCCTGTTGCTGTGTAGGCATCCACGAAATGAGGCCGGTTGCAGGGTCGATGGACATTCCGTCGGGCGCCACGTCGAGCGAAAACGTAAGCGTTTCACCGACTGGCGGAACCGCAGTCACCGTGTAGGCGTAATGCTCGCCCTCGATGGCCGCAATCATGGGATCACTGTTAATAATCGGCGGCTCAGCGCAAGCGGCGACTGTAAGGAAAAAGTCCTGCACGGTAGTGTAAACGAAATCTGAAACGACAAGCCTCACGTAATAACGCCCCGCCGCGGTCGGCGTCCAGATAAGACGACTTTGGTGTTGATCCAGAATCATTCCTTCCGGACCGCCCGCCAACGCCAATTCGACCGGATCATCATCCGCGTCGAACACCGCGATGTCGTAGGTCCATTCCAGGTCGATCGGCGCCAACGTGTCCGGTGTTGACTGGAACATCGGAGGAACGTTCAAATCACCAACCACAATGTCGAAAGACTGAAATGCCGCACCGTTGGCGTAGCCATCGGAAACGGAAAGTGTAATGTGAATCACACCCGCGTCCGTCTGTGCAGGCGTCCAGCTAACCAAACCCGAAACCGGACTGACGGCCATGCCTTCCGGGCCATCCTCAATGCCAAAGGTCAGCGGGTTGTCTTCAGGATCGGTCGCCTGGGCTTGATAGCGATACGGCACGCCTTCTGTCGCTGTGGTGACGGGAGTGGATACAAACACAGGAGCGCCGTTGATCGCGTAGGGAATGCCTTCAAACGAAAATTCGTCATGATCTCCCACGATCTGCCAGTAGATGACGATCATGCCGGACTCTTCGCCCGGAGCGAGCGTGCCGTCACCGCCTAGCCGGTCGGTGAAATCAACGTAATCCAACCCGGAATCAGGAAGCTGACCGTCGGGATCCATCAGATGCGACCCTGCGGGAGTGATGTTGTCGAATGCCAGAACCACCGGCCCCTGCACAGTGACCGCACTAACGTTTTTGAGCGTGACTTCAGCGTAATGCTGATTCGTCGCAGGGAGGTAACCGTGCCTCGTGTAGAACACTTCGATAACGTTCGTAGCCGGTTGAACTGCCTGTTCGTCAGGGATCACCGTCACATCGAGGGTGGCGAAGGCTTCATCGCCGTCTTCGTCGGTCACGCGCACCGCCACGGTGTACCCACCGTGCTCGTTGTACGTGTAACAGGCTTGTGGATCAGTATCGCCGGAAACCTCGAAACCGAACGGCGGGCCAAGGTACTCAAAGTCCCAATCGAAAGCCACAATATCATCGCACGGCGAACTTGGTGTCGCCGTGAAGCAAACCTCCTGACCGGCAACCGCTTCCACGGGCCCGCTCAGCGCAACGGATGGTTCGAGATCATAAACCGCCACGCTGGCCGTCGCCTCATCATCAAACAACCCGTCCGTCACGCGCAAGCCTATCGTGTATACACCGTCAGCGGTCCAGGTGTAGGTCGGCGCAACACCGGTTGCATCATCGTATTCGCCATCGTTATCCAAATCCCATTCCCATTCGAGGGACAACCCATCGGGATCGAAACTCAGCGAACCGTCGAGTTGGATCGACTGGCACTCATTACCCTCGTAGGGGCCGCCCGCATCGGCGATAGGTGGTTGATTTTCGTTAACGACTACGGTGGCAAAGTCAGGAAGCGACGCAAGCGGAACACAGTCAACCCCAATCTCGCAACCGACCGGATTCAACACGCCGGCGTCCCAGATGCGTAAACCGATGGTGTAAGTTCCAGGTGAGTCGAAAATCCAGGCAAGCTCGGGACAACCGCCGGGCGGTGCGGGACAATCAGCGAAGGTATCAGGGTTGTCAAAATTGAACCCATTGCTTCCATCAAAATCCCATTCTACGCGCGTAATGTAATCGCCGGGATCGATGTCGAACGAACCACTCATATTCGGCGTGAACGGTACGCCGGCGAATGCGGTAAGCTCCGGACCGATGACTGCGAAAGGCGCGTGTGGCGGCGGTGCGATGATAACCGTCCGGGTGTCCACGTCGATCAAACCGATATCGTCCGTAACGCGAAATGAGGCTTCATAGGTATCCTGCTCACCTTCGGGCGGACATTCAAGGTACGTGTAATCCGCGGCACATTCCGTACCTGCGTAATCATAGGTGCCGTCGCCGTCGAAGTCCCATTCATACAGCACTATCGTTCGTTCACTCTTTGGATGGAATGAGGCACAACCGTCGAACACGAGCGGCAGTTCGCACGCCCACACAACATCCTGCCCCGCAACTGCGACCGGTGGCAATTCAAACAAGGTGGAGGAAAGAATGATGATCTGCCAAGCCGTGGTGAAACCCTGCCCCAAAACAATGTTGCATCCAACATTGTTGTCAGGCCAACTGCCGTCCGCATTCTGCCGTGAAACAATGTAGGGCGCAAGCCCGAGATCAGGATCGAAATACCAATCCAGACCACTGGACAAAACCGCGACCGGGTCGGGATTGGCTGTAAACGCAGCCTTGACCCATGCATACCACGCGTACACGTTGTTGGAATTACGCCACCACGCCCAGTTGTTCGCCAGCCAGTTCTCCGCAATGACCCATGACTCCTCCGTCGTTGTGATGCCAAGCCAAGAAAGCTGGACCATGCCGGAAGGCGTGGTCGCACGGTAGCTGTCGCATCCGCCATGGCCTGCACTGTCGTAACCGAATCGACCGTCGGCCCGCTGGGAGAACGTAAGCCAAAGAAGGTTATCATCTTTGACCCATTGGGGCGCATTCAAACCGAATACTTGAGCGCCCAAATAGCCGATAGCAGCCCACTGCGCGGCGGAATTGTCCGCGTCTGAATTCCAAACGTAACGCCAACCACCTCGATCACTCCCGCCGTCCACCTGCCCCCACGAGTAGGCATCGAGCATATCTTGCGTAATCTCGTGATAAGATCGGCCGAATACACCATCCATGCCCTCGTGCGCGGCGAGATCGGGTTCACCTGAAGCAGCAAGTGCATCGATCACCATACCGCCCTCATAGATCGGCCGGTTCGAAGCTACCTGGATACCAATCCCATTGCCGTTAGAGTCAGGATCACCCGATGGCTGAACGGAGATTTCAAGCGGTTGAAGCAACGTAAAAACTTTCCCGAAACCGCGAATCACATCTTCCACAAATGGATCAATCGCAACATCGCGTGAAGGTAAGTGCCCATTGATTTGCATAGCTTGAATGACGGATGCAGTCGAAGCGGCGCGATAAGTGCCGTGCGAAGGGAATCCACCATCCGCCTCCTGCTGTTTGTGAAGCCACCAAAGCCCTTCATCGATCGCGATATTGGTTTCGACGGAAAGGTCTGCTGGAAAGATTTCCATCGGATAAGTGTCGGTAAGGTCGCCGTGCACGGAATCGTGGACTGTGATTGCCGCGGTAATCGGTGTGCCGGGGAACCCCGCATACGTATGCGAAGCTTCGAGTACGCGTTTGTTCTGCACGCTCCCGCTTTGAGCCGGGCTTCCATCACCGAACGTCCAGGTGTATGTAAGCTGGTCCGCCGGCGTGTCAGTGAAAACGACAGCTTTAAGCCTTGTCGGCACACCATCGATAATCTGATGAGGGATCTCCAGCCCACCGGTCGGATCGTACGCCCAGGGAACCGCAACAACCATGGGCATGACTGTGAGGGTAGTCGTATCCGTAGAACTGCGCCCCGCTGCATCACGAACCGTCAAGGTGACCGTTTTCTCGCCCGCTTGTTCGTAGATGTGATACGCGTATCGACCGTAGCCAGTGGTACCGTCACCAAAGTCCCACTCGTATTCAACGATGCCAACGTCATCCGTTGATGCGGATGCGTCGAAGACGGCGTAAGACATCAGCGGAGTGATATCGCGTGTGTTCGCTACGGCAATGGGCGGATCGCCGATAACGACAGGTTCAAGAACAAGCGAATCGGTGTGGTAGGCTGCATCGATCACCTCGAGCTCGACGCCAACGGTCGGATCGATGATCACGTCCACCGTCGCGCCGTGGAGTTCGTCGCTTAAATCGTCAATCGAATGGGTACCGTCGTAAACAGTCACACCGCGCAGGAACTCCGTAGCCGTCGAGTGATCAGAATCATAAAGAAGTTTCCAGCGCGGATCGCCGGCCTTACTAATGTAGTACATCGCGCCCTGCGTTTCTTTCAGCACGATACGAACGTCATAAATTCCTTCGGGATCGAAATAGCCCACTGTAGCCCGTAACGAACCACTCTCGTACACTTGCAATTCGTTGTACCTGAAATACAACGCGTAGGGCATTTGGTTGAAGCTGAAATTGGACGTGGATGTATTTTTAAAACCGTACATGGCACGACCGCCTGCGCTGGTCGCACGACAGGAGAACGTCAGACCTTCTCGACGTTTAACGGACTCTTTCGTGAACAGGTACCCGCTACCCCAACCACCGGAACCGGTGACTGAAACGCTCCCGCCTTGCGTCGCATTCAACACGTGGTACCGTTCCATGTCTATCTCGGTACCGTCAAACGAATCGACTGCAAAGGTCCAGATGTATCGCTCGATACCGAAATCGTCAGTCGACAGGCCGGCGTCAAGTGTTCTTTGCCACGGTTGATAGAGAATATCCGCCTCATCGATCACCAACGGATCACCCGCGTTCGCGGTGGGCGGCTGACCGCTGTCGACGAGTTCCGAAATGACGGTATCTTGCTGGAACGCGCCATCCACAACCGTCAAAGAAATAGAACCTGGCTGCTGCACGCGGTAGGTCGTCAGATCGCCACTAGCCGTACGCCGATAGTCATCCACGATCATTGTGCCGCTGTGCATAATGACAGACGGAAGCAAGTAGGCATCGTCATCGAAGAGCGATTCATACAGCGGCGCCCATTCGGCAGTTCCCAATTCGCGAATTAAATAACGCGCACCGGCGGGCTCTTTAAGTTCGATGCGTATTTCGTACGGTTGTCCCGGCGTATACACGCCGACCGCGCCTCGCCCGTTACCACCTTCGTAAATTTGAAGTTCGTTGTATCGGAAGTAGATCGCATACGTAAGGGTCGGATGGTTGTAACCCGTCGCATCCGAAGCACGCAAGCCCCACATCGCCAGTTGATCGGATGGCGTAACCGTTGCCTGAAGATACGCGCCTCGCTGCCTTGTTAACGGCCTGTTGTCTACGTAATACCCCGCCCCCCAACTGGAGGCTCCGGAAAGGAGTATGCGATCGTACTTCGAGCAGTGGTTCAGGGTCCACACTTCCGGGTCGAACAAGCCTGTGCCGAAATCGTCTACACCCATATCCCATATGTGGTGGACAATTTGAAAGTCATCGGCAGAGGCGGTGCCATCGAGTGTCGCTTCCCAGGCACCATCGTTCGCGGCGGACTCCTCAAGCAGAATGGGGCCGCCGGTGGAAGCGACCGGGGGAGCGCCATTAGATGACATCTGCGTAACATCGGTCACAGTAGCGCCATCCGTTGCGAAAACCTTCAGCGTTAGTTCACCCTGATTCTGAACGGTGCGCGGGAGGTTAGCGCCCTCGTAGTTGAACTCGATGTCATCGACATGATGTGTCCCACTGTAGATAAGGCCGCCACGGCGTAACTGCGTTGCCCCGTTGGCCGTGGTTGCATAGACAAACTGCCACTCCGACTCGCCGGACTCGCGAATCCAGTACCCCGCGCCGCGTTCCGCATGAGCTACGACAAGTACGTCGTACCAGGCATCAAAATCGTAAGCACCGAAAGGCCCCTGATTGCTGCCGTTTGCGTAGACTCGCAATTCACCGTTGGAAAAATAGATGCCATACGTCATGTTGCCGGCGCCGGCATTGTTGGAATCGTCCTTGAAACCGAATGTCGCATAACCCGTACCGGGCTTTACCTTCGCGCGGAATTCTACACCGTTGCCTCGGGCAACAGGCTCACGCTCGTAAAAATAGGCCTGCCCCCAAGCGCCCGTCCCGGTGGACTGGAGCATTTCGTTTTGAACGGTGTTGCGACTCACCCAGTAACGATCGTCGAGCCGAACACCGTGCAATAAGTCCGCGCCGAGGTCCCAAACGTACCTGACAATAGGCGCACCGCTAGTCGACAAAGCGCCATCCCACGTCACCGGCACGCCGGTCGGACTCCCCAGGGATTCAACAAGCAGGTACGGTCCACCCGCATTCGCGATCGTGGAAGCGGGATTGGTTGAGATGACATCGTTTTGTAGATCGGTCGAGCCAACCGCATCGAACACTGTAGCAATAAACGGCCCTCCGCCCCACCGGTTTAGTTCCAGTGGCTGGCCTCGGTAAACATCCCTAAGGTTATCCAGGTAGAAAGAACCGCTATACACACCCACAACACGTTCCAGCGAGGAACTCGTCGCAGTCCCGGTATCGGCCACTAACTGCCATTCGACAGCATCATTCTCTTTCAAGTAAAACCGGGCACCCGCTCCTTCCTTCAAAACGATGCGGAGATCGTAAGCAACGCCGGCTTCGTAAGGCCGCAGCGGAGTGAAACCGCCATTTTCGATAACGTAAATCTGGCCGTTGTTTTGAAAGTAGAAACCGTGCGTACAGCTGCTTGGCCGATAGGCGGCTGCAGCGCTTTTCACGCCGAAAAAACCGTAACCGTTGGTTTGCAGCGGAGTGAAGGTCGCTTCAATAACCTGGCCGTTGGCACGAGGCATGGGCGAAGCGTCGCCAAAGTACGAACTCCAGTTGCCCCGGCCTCGGAAGGCTATCTTGTCCCATTGGGTCGCGTGTTGATAGTTCCATCGTTCCGTGTTGATCCATGTACCGTCAAAAGCCTCGTACCCAAAATCCCACTCCGCTTGAACAATCTCCGTCGTGGAAAGAGTGGCTGAAACGTCGAACGTGACTGGCCAATGCAGGTCGACCAGATCGACGGCATCCAGCATGTACGGTCCCCCATTGTCGATTTGCAGCGCGTCGCCAGTGATGTCAATGGGTGCGACAGCCGAATCGCTGAACCCATCGCCATCAGTAACGGTTAACGTAACGGTCCCGGAAGAGTAGACCTTATGGGTCACAATATCACCTGCCGGCGATTCGATGAAATCGTCCATGGCGAGTGTGCCACTGTAAGCAAGCATACCGGTGTACATTGAGGCATTGTCGCCGCCATTGGAATCGCGAAGGAGAATCCAGGTCGGTTCACCACTCTCTCGAATCCAGTAGCGCGCACCGGCCGGTGACTTAAGTTCGATGCGAAGCTCGTATTGGACGTTGGCTTCGTAAGCATGGGCAACGCCCGTATTCCCTCCGTTTTCGTAAATACGCACCTGTCCGTCGTTTTGGAAATAAAAGCCATGTTCCAGGCTGTTGTCACCGTTGAAGCCGGACAGTCTCACAAGTCCCCAACAGTTGTACGCATTCGACTGGGCGGGCGTCACTCGTGCGTACACATTCGCACCGGCTGCCCGGACGAATTCGTGATTCGTCACGAAACGGTTCCCCCAGTTCCCCGCACCGGTAAGGACAGCCTGCTCGTCCTGGAGCGCACCTTGAGCATTCCACTTGAAAAGATTGATTGCGGTACCGTCGAATGTGTCGGCATCCAACATCCATACCCACTGCGTTAGGAATGCGCCGTTTGGATCGGGCGTCGAACCGGTCCCATCGAACGTGAACGTCCATCCACCATTGAGGCGCAGTTCCGCGGAAGATTGGTACGGACCTCCCGGATCGGCCAGTGGACCCGCCCCCGTTTTAATCGCATCAAAATCGCTAGGTGTGGCGGGCTCTAGTGCTGGTGAGATGGGCGCCCCACTCGCATTCGATGTCGAGGGCAAACTCGAATTGTGAGGTTCATTCACCCCGGAATCCACGGTCGGCATCACCGGCGCGGGACCATCCGTCACGGCGGGCGAAGACACGCCTTCGCGCCTTTTTTCATTTTCTCGATTGGAAGACGCGAGCTTGGAAACGAATGCCCCGCGCACACTGTCCCCGCTAAAATCGCTTGAATGGCGAACGACTTGCTCCGCACCTGTGTGCGATAGATCACGCGTCGCGTCTACTGTGCCCAAAGCGGCTAACGAAGTAAGCAGACCGACGAAAAGCACGAGCGACATGACACTGGGTATCGTACGCATGGTAAGTCTCCCAGCCGCCGCAATTAAATGGGCAGCGTAGATCGAGGCCGATAGCGACTGCGTCGCATTAAACAAGACAGTAGAAACAATGACGGACGGGCTCTTGTTCGCAGTCATCCGGATTACGCATACAGAAATGATTTTGGATGCGTTTCGAGTGTGCTCCCTGTCCGCCTGATGCCCCTTCGACTTAGTATCATCTATCCCGTACCGAACGGATTCGGGCGATAATAAGTAGGTTAGCGAATCACGGATCGATCAGTCAACCCATTTGGCTCTCTGCCCCGTTGTTCAAACTGGAAGGGGCTAAACTTCTAAGTCGCACACGGCAACACAACAAAACCTGGAGTTGGTATACATTAAAATCGAGCACCTGCAATGATTTGATCTAAATGGAGAAATATCTCCATTAAGGTATTGTTAACGCCCTTTAAGCGTAACGCCACTTTGCAAAGTTATCGGGCTGTGCCGTCATTGCAACATCGCAAGCGTTGTGGTTCGTTCTTCAAGCAAGCTTTGAGATGACAGCTCATAATTCGGGAAGGCGCACTGATGCCTATCAGCCGGACCAACCTCGACTGGTAATCAGCCGGACCAGTTGCTAAGATCGTGCTTTGAGGGGTTCGCCCTTCACTTGACAGATCAAAAAAGGCGGACTCCATCCAGGGAGAAAGAAGATGAACCGCATCCAGCCTCTTGTTTGTTGCTTCGCGCTTGCGATCTGCGCTTCGATCACCCTCGCTGAAGAATTGATCAACGGTGATTTCGAGAACGGGCTCGTTGGATGGCATGCAGTCGGCGACGTTTCGGTTAATATCACCGAGGGCAACGACGTCGCGGTAATCCAGGAAAATACTGGGGGAACGACGAGCCGGCTTTTTCAAGTTTTCGATCTGCCCGCGGATGCGCAGACTCTTCAGTTTCGTTACCTCCTGTTTTCGTTTCGGTCTGCATCGCCGCTCCCTCTTTGGCTTATTGACGATCCGAATGGTATTGATGCGAAACAGGCCACTAATTTCGCAAAGGGATCACCGGCGATCACCCTTCCTGCACCGTACTACCGCAACAGCGATTGGGTGCCCAAAGTTCGAAACACAAAACCCACTCTCGGCTCCACGCTCAATTTACCACCGGACAGTTTTTCCGCATTCCTCCTGGACCCACAAACGTTAGAACGACTACTGCCGCCGCCGGGCGAACCACCCGAAGGTTTTGATGACTTTTTCCACGCCGACCACGAAGGCCTGATCGATTTCAATAGTGACTATGTATCACTCGCAGGACCGGATGACGAAGGTGTTTACACAGTCATTCTCGATGTTTCCACGTTCACGCAAACTATCCCGGTTCATCTGGAGTTTGGCGTCGCAGGTTTCGCAAACGGCTGGCACACTGCGGCGTTCGTGGACGACGTCATGATCACTTTGGGCAATGCAACCCCCGTCGCAAACTGCCGCAACGCGACGTTGCAGGTGGATGAATTCTGTTGTGTGCTCGTCGGTGTCGAGGATGTGGACAATGGGTCGTTCGACCCAGACGGCCTGGATGATGTTGCATCGCTTTGCATCACGCAGGTGGATGGCCAGGACGTGGATTGCACGCAGGACGTTCAGGTATGCGACTCCGGTGAACACACGATTACCTTGACCATTACCGACATGCAAAGTGAGTCTTCATCCTGCTCAGCCACGGTCACGCTGGATGATACGACGATCCCTCTGTTAACCTGCCCACAGGATGCAACGTTCGAATGCACCGGGCCAGCCGGCGTACCTGTTGAAGAAGTGCCACTTGAGGCAAAAGTGTCGGACAATTGCGACCAGTCAATCGACGTACTGGACGACAGGCCGGTTGACACTTATCCAACAACGTGCGACCCGAACGATGCAACCATCGTCACGTTTTCCGCCATGGACGATGCAGGCAACTTGGCTGAGTGCACGACATCGATTGCTGCCGTCGACACAACCGCGCCATCTTTGACGGGACCGCCTGATAGGATGATCTCGTGTGAAGGCTCGACAGACCCCGCTGACACTGGCGCAGCCAGTGCAAACGATCTATGTGATTCAGCCGTAGAAGTGGATTACGCCGATACGGTGCTACTTGGCGAATGCCCTCATCAGTGGACCATTTTGCGACTCTGGTCGGCCGGTGATGCGTGTGGGAACACGGCATCCACACAGCAGACCATCGAAGTTTCAGACTGGTCTGCTCCACAGTTATCCGTTCCACAAGACATAGTCATCGAGTGCGACGATCCATCAACCCCGGAGGCAACAGGGTACGCCACGGCCCAGGATAACTGCGACGATGAACCGTTCATCAATTATGAAGATCAAATCGTCCCCGGCGATTGCCCACAATCGTTGACCATCGTGCGCCATTGGTCCGCCTCCGACGCATGCGGTAATGGAGAAACGGAAATGCAGGCAATCACGGTGATCGACAATGAAGCCCCCATCCTTACCTGCCTTGACACGGTGACTGTTCAATGCACTTCGCCGAACGGCATCCCTGTAGATGAAGTGCCACTTCCCGTCACCGTTATAGACAATTGCGATCCGGACGTAGAGCTGACGGACGACAGACCTGAGGACTTCTATTCAATCGGCACAACTTCGGTCACGTTCACTGCATCAGACGACTGCGGGCTGTCCGATCAGTGCGTCGTGAACGTTGTGACGGAAGGCGGCTGTGAAGAACCACAGCTCGATTTGGACGTGTATCCCGGCATTTTCCCGAACGTTGTGGTGCTAAACAGGAATTACACGATCTACGTCGCCGTGTACGGTGGTCTCAATTTTGATCCTACGACCATCGACGTTGACACGGTTCGGTTCGGCCCAACAGGTACCGAAGCAAGTCCGGTAATCCCTCCGTACCTCTTCGACATTGATGAGGACGGCCATACTGATGCGTTATTCGGTTTCCGAACCTTCGATTGCGCCTTCTCTTTGGAGGATGTTCTCGCTACAATAAAATTGTCCTTGTTAGATAACACACCTCTATCGGGCCAGGATGCGATCGAGGTCGTACCTTAGTCGAATTTTCCATGAAAGAATGGAAAAGGGAATGCAAAAGACCTACCTTATCTTATCATCACTGTGTGTCGCCTTACCGCTTGCGCAGGTTTCGGCGGATCTAAGCGCCGCTGCATCCCCCCTGCATAACCAAAAACAGCACCTCCCGCACAACAACAAAAGTAGCGTGGCAAGCGTTACCAATTTCGGATTTGAAAATGGCTTCACGGGTTGGCAGGCTTCGGGCGAAGCTATCGTGACGGCGAGTGAACTGTATCGCGACATTGGAGGCGGTCAACCTCAGTATTGGACGCCAACCCAGGGCGATTACTTCGCATCGCTTTGGAGTACCGATAGTAACGGAACCGACCAAAGCACGCTAACGCAAAGTTTTAATGCGGTCGCCGGCGAGGTCTTAACTTTTGACTATTTCTTCGATTTTGGTGACGTGTTTGCCTTCGGTCCCGACACGGCCGTCGCACAGCTGCATTACAACGGTGAGACCCACGTGCTCTTCGAGCATAACACGGTTGGTCACGAAATCGATGACTTCGCAAATGTTGACTGGTCCACCGTTTCGTTCAATTTGCCGGCAACCACGGTCTACGAACTCGAGTTCGTCGTGTCCGACGCCAATAGCGTTTTCGAGTCGATCCTCGGGGTGGACAATGTACTTGTCATTCCTGCGCCCGGGGCAGTATTACTCGGCCTGATCGGCCTATCCGGAATCGGCCTTTTCAAACGGTCTACTTATCGCTCTTAGACGTCCTGCCCACTATCAGGCGAGAAACATTCTCTGTTGCCAACCGCACACGGCACACACACCCGCGCAAGCAGTGCGTTTTCAATTCGGCCGTTATTGCCCGTTCCCCGGGCTATCCATCGATAAAATGCCTTTTGACGACGTCTCACCATTCTCAACGACCAAATCAAACAAAGGGGTTTTGTCAATGGTTAAATCCAACACCGGCTGCGGCGATCTGTAGTTAGAAAAATAGAACCCCGCAACACCGGATACTCCACCTGCTCTCTCTTCATCCCTCATCACAACCGCGGACACTTCTTTAACCATAGCATTTCTCAGTTCAAAAAAGTCTTGGTCAAGTAATTTGACCTCAGCTATCGGCGTGCTGACGAGTATCGCCCTGGTCGAAAAAACGCGATCATCCATGCTGGTCATTGTCTCCCCAAGCAAGACGTCAGACGATGCGCCGGCGATGTTGCGTGCAAGCGCCGAGCGAGTTGCGAAACCTGTACGATCTACAGAAGATGCTGGCGAAGTGGTAGGCGTGGCAGGCGAGTTGCCATGCGGCCACGATGAAGAATTATCGTCGATAGTGGTCCGGTACACCAAGCCGGTACTGGTGAAATGCATCGAAGGAGCCGTGCGGGGTAATCGCCAATCCGAAGTCAACTCGCTCTCATCCAAGCTCGTCACAACATTGGCCAATGCGGACACGCCGCAACCAACTCGCAACACAAGACACAAAACCACTAAAAATCTCATTACTACGTCCCTCCATGGCACTTCGTGAGCACACAGCAAGCAGCGGCACGATAGACAACGCGCTCACGCTTCTTGACACGAGAGCGAGATAGTAACGAGATATATTGATGAACGTATTAGCTTCTAACGAGAACCGCGCTAAGATTTGCCGGCGCGCACTTTTCGCGCCTGCGCGGTCGACTTGTGCATAGGTACATAACCAATTGAACAAGTCGCCCACATTGGCCCGACGGGAATCCGGCTAATCCCCTTCTGCAAATAGAGCCTGCAATCGGCTGGCGTCAGCGAGATCGAAAACGGTAGCCATGAACAAGACGACGAAAGTCCTTGACTGTAAACAAAGCTCCTTCTATCCTCTTTTGGTCCTTTGATTCACCCCGAAACACTACCAGACTGCCCTGTCGTGCTGGCGGTTTCCGTCTGTCAGGGCATGCGGTGCCTTAACGATTGGGGTGAAAAATGAAAACCGCACGCCTATGTTCAAAAGTGAGTTTCTTCCGTTTTGACTACAGGTTGGTCCCGGTCCTAGCAGGAATTGCTGTAGTATTGATCGGCTCGCTTGAGGGTAAAGCGACATGCGATGACTGGGTTGGCACGAACGGCCCCTCCGCAGGAACCATCTTCGCCTACGGCGCTACTGATAATGTCGCTTTTGCCGGCACGACTGCGGGTATCTACCGGTCACTCGACTTTGGTCAAAGCTGGGAATACGCTTCGTCATTGCTGGTCACTGCAGGAGTTTCCGCGATCGGCACAGACAGCAACACGGTAGTCGCAGGCACGTTTTCTGGCGACCTCTTCCGCTCGACAGACGG
>JANQHN010000440.1 GCA_028282665.1 Phycisphaerae bacterium
CGTGGCATGCAGACTTTGGACCAAGCCATCGTAGAACTTGCCCAAAACGGGCACATCACGAAAGACGCTGCCCTCGCCAAGGCGGCCGAGCCGGAACGACTCGAACGATTGCTAAGTCGCGACGCCCTTGACTCGATCGCTAGTGTTGCAGCCAGCGCGAAACCGTGGGAGTAGTAATCGATGGCTACTTTTCGATATTTAGCGCGAGACCAGGCGGGCGTTTCCTCATCCGGTCAACTAACCGCTTCCAACACGTCGGAGGCGACAAAGATGCTGCGCGGCGAAGGAAAGTTCGTCGTCAAATTGCAGGAACTCACCCAGGCAGCTACTGCACAACGCATCGCCGAATCTGCCGGTTCACGACGCGTCAAACGGCATGAAATCATTTTCTTCCTGACGCAACTCTCACTCATGATCGACGCAGGTGTACCCATCGCCGAAGCGCTGGACGGAATGATCCGCCAAACAAAACCCGGCGCACTGCGCCGCGTTCTCCATAATACCTTAAGAAAAGTCGAAGCAGGTGATCCGCTCTCCGACGCCCTCGCGCAACATCCCAAAGTTTTCGGATCGCTTATTGTACAACTTGTCCGCGCCGCCGAAATGTCTGGACGGCTGCCCGAAACCCTGGAACGCATTGCCGGTTACCTTACCACCCAAAACGAGATCGTCAGCAAAGTACGACGGGCAATGCTCTATCCCGCACTGCTCTCGCTCATGGGGCTGGGTGTTGTCATTTTTCTGATGACGTACTTGCTGCCTAAATTTACCGTCATCTACAAAGGCAAAGAGTCGCTCTTGCCGATTCCCACACAAATCGTTGTAGCCATCAGCCAGTGGATGATCGACTATTGGCCTTACTGGTCCAGCGGACTCGTTTTGCTTACCTTGGGGATATACTTCTTCTTACGTACACCGCGTGGGATAACCGCGAGCCACTGGCTTGTACTCAACATGCCCGTAACCGGCAAGATGGTCCACAAGTCGCTCCTGACACGAAGCCTGCATACGCTCGGCACGCTTATTGATTCAGGAATCTCCGTGCTCGACGCCGTGGGCATCACTCGACGCCTCGCTGGCAATAAGTATTTCGAGGAATTGTGGGACCAAGCATTGCGTGATCTGCAAAAAGGTCAACAACTTTCCGCCCCGCTTTACAATTCAAAAATTTTCCCACGACCGCTCACGCAGATGATTGAGGCCGGCGAACGCTCGGGAAAACTGGGGGACGTGATGAAGCGGGTTGGTGACTGGATGGAAAAAGACGTCAAGGACGCCATCGCCTCCGCCACCAAATTAATCGAACCACTGATGATCCTCATTGTCGGTTCGGTTGTCGGAGCCATTGCAGTCGCTCTGCTTTTGCCGATTTTCACTATGGCAAGGAACATCTCGCAGTAAGCACACTCGAGTGCATGGCCGGTCGGCGAAGCTTATCGTTGAAGCCTGAAACGAAGCAGCATTTTGCCACCGAATTAAGCATCGTCATTCCCGCGAAAATGTGAATCCGAGGCATTGTTCAAGTCTCTTTTTCGCTTGTCGATTTGCGATACACCACGCCACTGCGATCAAACATCTCAATCGGTCGCGGCGATCAATTACTCGAATTACATATATTAACCTTCTGCGTAAACGACGAATCGTTACATGCTTCAGCGCACTTTTGACGAGTAACCACTTGAGTTCGCCAATACTCACGCGTATTGTCAGATAAAACACAACGCCGGATATTGGAGAATACCGCACCCTATCGAAAGACCGAACGATGAATGCCCTCCTTGCTACCCTCCTGTTCTGCACAACTCTGTTAGGCGTCGCAGCCGTACCACCGAATGAAACGCTCAAAAAATGCACATCAAACGAACTCGGTCCGCCGTTACTGACAGAAACAAAGACAAGGGAATTTATTGCATCCCTCCGCACGATCCCACTACTCAAGGAGACCTACGACGGCCACACCGCCTACAAGTCACCCCTGGGCGAGATCATTTTTTATAAACAGTGGAACAAATTCGAGGACGAGTACGTTTCTTTCTTCTATCCGGATACACCAAACATTCGCGTAGAAGTCTTCAAAAGTCCAAATGCTCCTGCAGCAATGAGCGGAGCACTCTGCACATCCAATCACAAACCAATCAGAACCTACTGGATCATGCATGGGGAGCATGCTTATTGTGCTATCCTACTGGAACGTACAGACCGCTTTGACGATGGTATTTGTTTCTGCGGGGCCATCGCGTTCAATGCCTACCGGTTCCACAATAATTCACTATATCGCTTCTCGTTTCTGGCCTCTGGCGAGACCAAGAAGATCCAGATACGCAATGGGAATCTATGCGCTGTCTTTTTGGAATGGACACACCTGCCGATTCACCAAAATGTCTATAACCGCATAGCACTAAGCTTGTGCCTTAAAGGCAAACCTTGCGACCGGCAGGCCCTCATGAAAAATCTGGAAACAACTTACGGCTTGAGCTCTCTGCTTGGCTTCTTAGAAACCGGCATGAGCAAAAAGTACATCATCGACATCCTCGGCTCTCCCATCAAGAAGATCGACGACACACTTTGCTTCCATCGTAGGTACGAAAGAAAAGATTGTACTTACCGAATCCCACTCGAAAACGGTCGGTTTACCGGCGATTTGAGCAATTGCGTAAAATGCCGCGACCTACCTCCGAAACGTGGCACTTCTGCCTGGATCTACGAAATGACTGTTTGTGAAAGTTCGGACGATTACGATCTGGAACCGCTGACTACTGGTAACATCAAATATATCTTCGACCGTTTTTGCGAACTCGCACCGGGTAAGGCGCACTACCAATGGGTGGACCTGTGCGAGGCAATGAGCGCGCTGGCCAAGAACGGTCACACAGACCCACGTGTGCCAGGCATCGTCCGCAAACACTTGATGGACTGTACGAAATGGCAGTTCGGCGCCGTGGATTTTCTCAAAGATCATGCGCCGCAAGACACCGTGGAATTGCTCGTGAAGTTGGCCGATAAGCAAATGGCCTGCGCCGCTGAGATGGAACCGGATGACTGGGCCGCTGCCAACGCCTTGCTCGATTTGTTCGACATTCTCAACGCCATTGGTAGCGACCATGCAGAATACGATCGCCTCATCGTCAAGGCTATGACACATCCACATTCGCGGTATCGCTTTGAAGGCTATCTGATGTGGAACGAGCTAGCGCCACACAAGGCCATCCCATTGCTTCGCGCGGGACTTCAAGATCGCTGCGGTTATGTGCGAGAGGAAGCAGCCAGAGCGTTTGCGCAAGAAACCGGCACTATCGAAGATCTCACATGGCTCAAGCAACGTCTCGACGAGGAAAAAAACCAAAATGTCCGCTGGTTGATTGAGGATGCCATCGAGCGAATCAGCCGAACGTCAGAAACATCCGATCAGCCCGCTCAGCAGCCTGGCAACTGCCCAATACCCACGCAAGCCACAATAGTCCACCACATCATGATTGATCTTGAGTGTTGAGCTTCTTCAATCGCACTTCGTAACGTCTCGGATTCTTACTCCCCCTTTTTTATTTCATATTTTTTAATGCGGTAACGTAGATTGTCCCGGCTGATGCCGAGGTCGCGCGCCGCGGCGGACTGATTCCAGCCGCAATCGCGTAACGCCCGAACGATCATCGCCCGCTCCGTATCTCGCAACCCCCCCGGTTTCGCACCTGCCCTCGCGCCAGTTCGTGCATTTTCCAAAACGCCTTCACTCGCGCCCGCAATCTCCGGCGGAAGGTGATCCACACCCATAGCCGAACCGTCCGCCATCAATACCGCCCGCTCGATCACATTCGACAGTTCTCGAATGTTGCCCCGCCAATCGTGCGCTACCAGCAACGTTTGCGCTTCGTCGGTAAAAGATTTGGGCGACTGGCCAAGGCTCCGGGAGGCGGTGTGGGCAAAATGCATCGCAAGCTCGAGAATGTCCTCGCGCCGCTCGCGAAGTGGGGGCAGTTTGATCGGAAACACATTCAACCGATAGTACAAATCGTCGCGGAATTTCCCGTCTTTGATCGCCTTCTTCAAATCCCGGTTTGTCGCCGCGATGATACGCACGTCACAACTGATCGTCTTTGTGCCACCCACACGGGTGAAGGCGTGTTCCTGCAGCAATCGCAAGAGCTTCACCTGTGTGGACGGGCTGATGTCACCGATTTCATCCAGAAAGAGCGTTCCGTTATCCGCCAATTCAAATCGTCCCAGATGCTGTGAAATCGCTCCGGTAAACGCCCCCTTCTCGTGGCCGAAAAGTTCGCTCTCAAGCAATGTCTCCGTAAGTGCAGCGCAATTCACTGCCACAAACGTCCGGTCCGACCGATCTGAAACCTTGTGAATGTACTTCGCAAGCAGCTCCTTGCCCGTACCTGTTTCTCCAAGGAGCAATACGCCGGCGTTAGTTGGCGCAACGCGATCCGCAAGCTTGAGCACTTCACGGATCGCTTTCGAAGAACCGATGATCTCCGTTTCCGCCAATACGGAATCGCGCAAAGCCCGGTTTTCTTTACGCAAGTTTTCATGCACGCGTGCGTTATGAACAGCCGACGCAGCCAAGTTGGCAAATACACGCATGAGTTCGAGATCGCTATCTTGGAAGGCGTCCGCGCCAATTGGATTGAGCACTTCCACCACACCGACAACCTGATCCTGGTAGATCATCGGCGCCCCCATCAAGCCGCGTGTCTGAAACGTGGACAACTCATCAATACCACTGAAGAAATCAGGGTTCTTTGTGACATCGGAAACATTTTCAGGCTTGCGCGTCTTGAGCATCCGTCCTGCGATACCGAGTTCCGCGTCAAACTCCTTACCTGCCAAAACGGAACCTTGAGGTCCAACAGCAGCGGCAAATACGAGTTTGTTGAGCAATGGGTTGTAAATCAGTACGCTGCTGGCTTCGGCGCGCATAACGGATGCTGCACTTCCCGCAATCCGATCCAACACTTCGACCAAATCGAGTGTTGAATTGATTGCCGCCGAAGCCTCCGCCAATGCAGAAAGCGACTCGGGTGCGAATCCGTGTGACGAAAGGTCCATCGATCTATTGTTTATCGACCGGAACGGAATTGCAAAAAAAGCCTCTATATCTTTCTACACGACCATCTTCCACCCCAAATAACGTCCATCTCAGATGGGTTTGATCGTTACCCGTGGAAAATGTCAATCCACACGACCCCTTGGCTGTCTCAATATGTTGAATTTTCGACTACTTTTAAGGCAGGATTTCAACTCGATCTCCTACCCGCAGGACAGCGAAAAGCTCTTCGACCTGCCCGTTAGTCACTGCAACACAACCGGCAGTCCAATCCTTTCCCTGTCCGCCATGTCCATGGATTCCGATCGCTCCACCAAGAGCTGTTTGCCAATTCGGGCGATGTCCAGCTTCAATCGCTTCACAAATGCCGCGCGCTTCCCCTTCAGAGATAAATCCTTTAGTATATCCCCATTCGGCTGCGTCGATGTCCGGGTAGCTCAAACCCAAAAATAAGTGGAATCGGCTCTTCCGATTCTTGGTAGCGATGTAGAACGTACCCTCGGGTGTCCTGCCATCGCCTTCGAGGTGCTTTCGCCCAACGGGCGAGCGGCCGAGATCAATGGCATAGGTACGAACCAACACCTCACCGTCGAAGAGGTGCATCACTCGTTTGCTTTTTAGCACGACAACGTGCGGGTCGTTCAGCGCAATGGTCGGCTCGGGAATGTCCCTGCTTCCCACAATCGCTTTACTCATCCCCGTCGCCACCAACAAAACCAAAATGCCAAAAAGCACAACCGACAGCGCAGTGCTCGTGCATCGTTTAAAACAGAATCCATTCACGACGTTCGAGTCCAATTCGTTTCGCAATCATTAATGCCGGAAAGGCCAGATTCGCTAAATCTAGATATCGTCCTGCCCTCCTTGTTCACCACAGTGGAAATGGCGAATTATGCCAATACAGTGAACCATAGCCACCCAGGCTCGTAAGCATACAATGAAGCTATGGAAACGCCAACGGATGAAGCGTTGTTGAGGGATTTTCTGGCTGGCCATGTGGGCAGCTTTGAGTTGATTGTGCGCAGGCATTCACAAGAACTCCACCAGTTTGTTCTGCGGTTCACTCGCAGCGCTGTCGCCACGGAAGATGTCCTTCAAGAGACTTTCCTCCAACTCTACGCCTCAGCGGATCGATTCGATTTCAAACGACGGTTCAAACCCTGGCTTTTTACCATCGCAGCCAACAAGGCAAGGGATCACCTGCGTAGTCGTAAGCGTAAGCGCGAAGTCCCCATGGAAAGCAAACTAAGTCGCGATGAGGACGAGGGACAGAATCTCATAAGCCTGCTGGAAATCGAAACGCCCCCGCCGGATGAAGAACTGGGCATCGAGGAGCGCAGGCGCCGCGTAAAGAACGTCATCGATGAAATGCCCGATCACCTGCGTGAAATACTCGTTTTGGCTTACTTTCATCGCTTCCCTTATCGGGACGTGGCGGACATGCTCGACATCCCCTTGGGTACGGTAAAAAGTCGGCTCCACGCCGCTGTGACTCATTTCGGGGAAAAATATCGAGCCAAAGTGGAAAATTCCGCGAACCTGGGCGGAGACTGATCCGTACTGCTAGCGTCGACCCGATAGGCGTGGTCGGGCCTATCGTCGGCAGAATCTAACGTAACTCTCGGGGGAAACTGGACTTGACGGAAGAACAAAGACAACCGGAAGACCTGCTCCTCGATCTCCATCTCGGAAGACTGAGCGAAGACGAAAAACTCTGGATTGAAACGGAATTGCTCCGCAGCGCCGAACTGCGTGCGAAGAGCGATTGTCTCGGCCGAATGCTCCAGCCGCTGGATACTTGGACAATCCCGCCCATGCCTTCCGGCCTGCCGGACAAAATCCTCGACTACGTCGAAGCTAACAAAAATCGAGATTACGGCGCATCAGCCAACCGTCCACCGTTGCGTGCGGTCGGTGCGGTTGCGCCCACGCAACCCAATGAAGGCAATTACCGGCGAGGCTGGATTTTCTCCTTGAGAGAATTGCTCGCAGCCGCTGCTTGTATTGTCCTCCTTTTCGGTGTGATGATGCCCTCGCTTTCGCGAGCACGGGATTCATCGCGGCGCAATGTCTGTGGATCAAACCTCACCAATATTTTCCAAGGTTTGTCCACGTATCAGCAAATGTCGGACGGCGCGCTTCCCTATGCAGGCAACACACCGGGCGCTCGTTGGCTCCCCACGGGTGCGGACGACAGGCCCCAGTCGTCCAACAGCAGGCATCCGTACCTCCTGCTTCGCGTGCGGGCGATCCACGATCCTAACGTGTTCACCTGCCCCGCGGACGATGACATGACGGCGATGAGCGCCGAGGAAATCACCGCCCACCGCGATTTCCCCTCAGCCAATAATATGAGCTTCGACACACTGAATATGAACAGCGACCAACCACCCGTCTCCCCATCGTTGGCGATTCCATACATGAGTGATCGGAATCCGCTTTTTGAGGGTGGCGCATTCAACGCCGAACTCGACCCCGATAACACGAATTCGTTCACGCACGGTGCAGGCAAAGGACAAAACGTCCTCATGCTGGATGGCCAAGTCTACTGGCTGACTTCGCCGCTGTGGGGTCCGAAACTCGACAACATTTGGCTTGCAGGCTCAATCCGCAAGTACGAAGGTACTGAATCACAGAAAAACCCGAACGATGCGTTTCTCGTTCCGGGATTTCCGATACACGATTCCACTGATAAACAAACGGATTTGTCGCAGTAGGATTCGGTTTACATTGCCCACGCCTCAATGGAGAAGACGGCCTGTGTTTCAAGTGAAATGCAGGCCATCTTTTCCTTTTGGCTCGTAAAATGGATACGAACGTGCGCGAGCGCTTGATCGGCGTGCTTGCGAAAGTACGCTTAAAACCCAATCCAAGAAACCAGCAATAAATCGACAATCAACGCAAAGACGATTACACCGGCGATCTTCCAAGGTGTGGGAATGATTCCCTCGTCCGCCGGGATTAATTTGAGCGCGTGATGGCGCAATGACTCATCTTCGCTGTTTAAAGCCTTGCGGTGAGCGGATTCGATCATCTGGCCGATTTGCACAGCGGAAAGATGCAGATGGGCTGCATACCGCACAATACGACGCCTACGTGAAGGCGTCAATCGTCCGGCACGCAACTCGTCTTCAATAAGCTTACGAAAAATATCCTCGTTCGCAATCTTGGGAACGTATGAGGTCGCCTCATGGGAGAACACTTCCCTTTCGCAGTTCGAATCGTCGCGCATGCTTTCCACCTCCTCGATTTAGCCAATCGTAGGCAAGGTGAACGACAATGTCACAGGCATGCCGCTTTGCACACATAGCACATTGCGTCAACGCACCATAAACGAAAGCTTTTTCGGACTGAACACAAGTCCGCATAAACAAGCTCGCAACATTTGGCCAACCAGGAATGTGCAGACAGGTAGAAAAGAAAATGGACGGATGGTCGAAGGTTCGCGAAAGTAAATCACCGCAAGGCATCCAATCAGAGCACCGTGGACAAACCCGGTTAATTGTCGATTCGTTCATTGCAGAACATTCACAAGCGCCCTTAGATGGCACCGGCAGAATTGAGCGCGCGGGCTCAGCGCCGACCGCTTCATGCTGATGATCCGGCTCTTACGCTTCAACCCGATCAAAGTGCCGGGAACCGATTGCCAACGAAATGGACCCCACCGCCAAACTAAGCAAAATCGCACCGACAATGGCACCGACAACGCGGGCGTTGTGAATACCGGTAGCAGAGCGGTATTCCGCATACCAACTCGCAACGCCAACGGCAATTAGAACAACGCCGATAAGCGACAGGGACGCAAGCAAATTCACTGTTCCACCCAGGCCATTAGCGATACGCGCCGCGTTCGTTTGATCGAACGAAGGCAATCGCGCGCCAAGACCCACCGCAAGACCGCAAAGACCGTAGCATACCGACACAATCGTCGCCAGATGAATCAACGCCCAAATCGGCTCGATATCCAACATCACGATCGCCCATGTCATCGACGCCCCCGTGACCAAAATCGTCACAGTCATCGCAAACGAAAACTTCGCAAACAAAATTCGTCCCCGCTTCATAGGAACTAAACCAATCAGCCATAATTGATGCCCTTCCAGCGAAATCAACGGAAAGACAAATCGACAGGTAAACGTCGCGAGGATAAAGCTGATCGCACACAAATTCAAAAACGGAATCAGCAACGAATAAGTCGTTTCGCGAAAGTAATGCTGTAACGTCGGCATATTCGCAAGATACAACACCGTCAGACCGAACAGGATGACAAGCTGGCTCCATTGAAGCGGATCGCGAAAGAACGTACGCAAATCTTTTGCGGCAATGAGTCGAAGAGGCATCGGCAGATAAAAGAAAAGTTTACCGCTCACCCCGCCCGCCGGATTGGCTGCAACCCGGTAAACGTCATCCCGTCCCGCAATAGCCCGGTCGTACGCACGATCGAAATACCGCGACACCACGTTGACCGCCAACCAACTTAAAAACAGCGAGTTGGACAGAGTCACGCACAAGTACAACAGCGAGTCCCACGATTTCCCGTGCAAGGCGCCATCGATACCGCTCGTGACCCAATTGTTCGGAAAAAGTGCCGCTTCGACGAAACTCATTCGCGCAAGAAACGCCCGTAGCCAGATTTCCGGAGCCGTGTTTCCCAGCTTGAGAGATTGGAGCCCCCACACCATAAAGATGGCCAGTCCCGTCCCACCGATGATCGTAGCGATACGCACCGCCTTGCGCGGGAAGAATCGTGCAAATACCCACGCGAGCAGCAGTCCCAACGATCCCGGGATGGGGATAAACACCAAAAAGAATGCAACGAAAATAATGTAGAAGGAATACCCGCTCACCGCGCGGTCACCCGCTAACTGGGCCATAGCAAACATCAGAGGCAGCCCCAGCAGGATCAAAGACCAACTCGACAACGCCAAACTCTCGACGAATTTCAGCGTAACAACGTCGCGTGGGCGTAGTGGTGAGGCCAATAGGTACTCTGCCTCCCGCTTCGCAAAAAGCGCACCGTGTGCGATGATCGCATTGGAAAAGGAAAGCAAAGCTAACAACGCAAGAAAGAAGAAATTGAACACAAGCGGTATCGCGACCGTCGCCTCCAACGGCGTACGTCGAAACTGCATGAACACCGCCAGGAACAGGAAGTACAATCCGACCCAAATGATGGCGATAAGTAGCAGAGTCGCCCAAACGCGAATCGGCGCTCGCGCTGCCGCCTCCACGATCTGATTGCGCAGCGAACGAACTTTCGTTCGCAACAACAGTTCCAACTTAGGCTTTGCAATGATAGGTGAACGACCGCTACTCATCGGATTCCCGCGTAATTTGTAGAAAAATTTCTTCGAGCGAATGGTCGTTACGCTGCATCTGCGTCCGGAGTTCTTCCAACGTCCCCAAAGCAAGTAGATCGCCCTTGTGGATGATGCCGATCCGATCCGCCACCGCTTCCGCGACTTCGAGCGTGTGCGTGCTCATAAAGACCGTGCCGCCGCGATCGGTCTGCTCGCGGAACAGATCTTTTACTGTGCGTACCGTGCGCGGATCCAATCCCACCATGGGCTCGTCGATAACAAGCACGGAAGGATCGTGTAGAAGTGCAGCACAAAGCACAAGCCTCTGCTTCATACCGTGACTGTAGCTCTCGGTCAATTGGTCGAGAAAACTGCCCACGTCCAGGCGCTCAATCAACTGCGGTATGATCTCTTTGCGGCGTTGCGATGTCACTTCGTACATCTCCGCGACGAAATGCAAAAATTCCCTGCCTGTAAGTTTTTCATAAACAAAGGGCTGATCGGGTACATACGCCAGCTTGGATTTGGCTGCAAGACCATTCGAACCGATCCGGTGCCCGCATACGCTCACTCCACCTTCATTGGGCCTGAGCAGTCCGGCGATCATCTTGATCGTCGTCGTTTTGCCCGCACCGTTGGGACCTAGAAACGCAAAAAGCTCACCGCGCGGAATCGTCAAACTCAATTCGCGCACCGCAACATGATCACCGTAGGATTTCTTCACGCCTTCCAAATGAATGGCGGGGCCGTCTTCAACGCTCATTACCGTACCTCTCGCCTAAGGGTCAGAAATCCATCAAGCGCGTTTTCTCGCGCATATGGATCAAACGACTCGGGTGTCAGCCACATTTGACCGCCAACCGGCAGTGATATCTCCTGACGATGCACTACACCGCGACCATCCACCCAGGCTTTCGCGCCCGAAGATTCCACCACGAAGCAGAGCTTATCACCATCCGGAGTAGGGATCGATTCTCGACCGGTTACACTGACGACCATCGGCAAAAACCGCCTTCCCACACCCGTGATGGCTGCTACCGGATTAAATACCTGCATCCGCCACGATTGCCCCACCTCAAGATCAGAAAGCTGGTTGAATGGCTGAAACGCATCTGAAATCATCCCTGCTTCCGTCAATGGAATGCGGAATGTACGATCCATGCTGCCCACTTCCAATTGAAAAGAGAAATCAGAATGAAATCGCTCACCGTGCAAATCCAGATGCGCCTCTATCGCCACCATCTCCAGTGAAAATTCGTCCAGCAAACCCTCGTCGGTAAACGACGAATCCACCATCACGAAAATCGGCGCAAGACCTTTCGGAAAGCGTTCAATCGCAACGAAGTCTTCCCGTTGCGCGGTGGCCTCGTCAATAATGTACGTGGACCAGACCGTGCCAATTCGGCCTGTCGCGTCGAAGATGCCCGCCTGGGTTTCTCTACCCTCATTCTTGATCCAATCGTTAACTTTCAAGTTCGGCGCATCCAAAGCCGTCCATCCGGGCAGCACGTCGTGGATGAAAAGCCAACTCATCGAGGCGAGCCAGAACGAAAAAATCAAAATCCCACCGAGCTTTCCCATCACGAATCACCCAATTCCAAAAAGATAGGTTCTTCCCTCGAAGGGTTACTCATTGTACGTTTGGATTCGAAAGGTGGTCAATGTACGTGACAAAAGCGGACATCCGTCGCGTCAAGATGATTATCATCCACTCATGAAGAATCACAGCATCACACCCAAACTCGCCTTAAAGACCGCCGGAATGCTGGCAACCCTGCTCTTGTTGTTGGCGGTGGTCCTTTGGCTGATGTTCCAGAAAATACCCGCATGGTATAGGCCGATCGAGTTGGACAAGCAGGGCATTCGCCAGGCCCAGGCAGATTCAACCCGCATGGTCAATTGGATCACCGAAAAGATGATCGCCGGCGAACCGTTCGAGATCGTCCTTCATCAACAGTCCGTCGCGGAATGGCTTGCCGCACTCCCCCACTCCTGGCCAGAGGTCATGGATCATATGCCAATGAACGGACGCGATCCGTTCCTATCGTTTCACCCAGGAGTCGTGAAGATCGGACTGCATGTCAGTGATAGAGGAGTCGAGACGATTCTCAATGTGCGAGTGCGCGTGGCTTTGGAAAACGGTAGCAAACAACTGCGGATTCGTTTTGACGAAGTACGCGGCGGGGCATTGACCGCACCTGACATGCTGATGGACCGCATTCTCCAACCTGCGCTGAAACGACTGAAAGCGCGGGATGCATCAGGAAATACGCTCGAAGACACGATCCTGCGCGCCATGAACAGAGTCAACAATGCGGATGACCTTCGTCGCGGAATCACTGTCCCCAATCACTTCATCTGGCCCAACGGCAAACGCCGCTTCCGCATTATCGATTTGGTCATGGAGGGTGGCAAACTGCGACTGCTGGTTCTACCCATTGACTTTTGATGGGTTCGGCCCAAAGCCACAACAAAAGCATTTGAGCAACGGGTGTAAGCAATGGCGATTCGTTTTGGAGATGCCTCAGCCACAGCAACACTTGTCGCATCAAGTAGATGGAATGAGTCCGTGACGCAGCGCGGAAGCCTTGGAACGTTTAAGGAGAATTGCGATCGTGATACCCAATGCAAACACCATCACACCGACCACGATAATGTAGATGGGTAGATGAGTCGCCTCGGCCTCAACATCTACCCCCACGACGGCGAGCAGCTTCGGATGAATGGCGATCATGGCGAGCAAGCCATTATGCAGAAAGTGCGTAAGCATCGAAGGCCAAATGGACCTCGACTGCCAGCAAATATAGCCCAGCACGACACCCAAAAACGCCGTCACCGGTAATTTGATGAACATAAAATGGAACACACCAAACACCAACGCGCTCGTAATAATGCAGGTCCACTTCCCCGCCGCTCCTTTGAGACCGCTCATCAAAAAACCGCGAAAAAGGAGTTCCTCACAAAACGCAGGCACCACGGCTAGTACAATCAAAACCTGCCAAATGGGCAGCGCACGCAACGCCTCAACAAGTCGCTCATTGCTCCCTTTCAGTTCTTCCGGTACGGCGATCACCATGCTTTGGAGTACGCTAAATTCGTGAGCAATCACCCAGGATGATACACCGATCAACAAAGCGGCCAGCATTCCTCCCAATGGCGGAGACCCCAGTTGGAATGACTCCTTTCGATCCACTTTTGCATACAGCAGGATCAGGTAAGGCAACACCACGAACAACAGTGGCATCCACGTTGACGTTCCGCGCAAGACGGCGGCCGCGTCTTCATCCGGTCCGGGCTGCATCGCTGTTTGCACGAAAAACCAAACCGGAAATAGCAACGCCACAAGCAGCAACGCCAACGAAACCGCAGGCCTTTTGGTCGGCTTGATGAACTTCCGTGATAGTGTCGACTTCCAAGAGGCCGCGTCTGCAAACACGACGGATTCCTGCCCGAATACGGTTGCGGCCACGGCCACGGCAGCGCTTGCGTACAACGTAGTCGAAAGCAACACTGTCGCAGTCTGCCACCACGGAATGGGCACGCCCAGCAACATTTCCTTTGCGAAAAGAACCATATTGCCTACCGGGACCACCAGCATCACGCCTTCAAGTCTAGTGGTAGGCAAGGCGGCAATGCCTCCCGGAATCAACACCGCAAGGATCACGGGAGTCACATAATTCTGAGCTTCCTTGAACGTCCGTGCGTAACTGGATACCGCAATCATGATAGCGGACATAAGCACGGCGAAGGGAATCAGACAAAGCAAAATGACGCCCATCTTCCCGATGGGTACACCACCGCCTTCGTCCGCAATAATCTCGTTGAATCCACCAAACCAGACCGTCGCAGTCACGCTACCCAGGTTCAGCGTCGCCCCCATGATCGCCACCGTCGTCACCACGAGGAACTTGCCAACGATGATATCTAGCACGGGGACAGGAGTGACCATAAGTGATTCGAGCGTGTTCCGCTCTCGCTCGCCCGCAGTCAAATCGATCGCCGGGTAAATCGCGCCGGTAATGGTCATCAAGATCAGGATAAGCGGTAGGATTTGCCCGAGGACCGAAGAGGGGGCCGCTAAATTGACCGACGAAATCTCAAACGGCGTAACGAACGTCTCGGGCAGGCCTTTCAAACGCAATCGCTCGTCACGCGTTCGCTCTTCCATTCGCACAAACATCGAACGGAGTCGCTGCATCGCCGTAACACTGCGGATTTCTTCCCGATCGGAGAACAGCACAATGCGCGATTGCCTGGATGGATCGTCGAGCGGGGCAACCTCCTCTATGACCACTCCCACTTGAATCACTCGATCTTGTATTGCCTGCCGAAGCCTCTTCTCCGATAAAAATTGACTTACTTTCCAGTTCTTGAGCGGCTTGGGAAACTGTTTGAGCTCCTTTTCGGACGACCCATTTTGCTGCCGCTCGAGAAACTCCGTGTCCCGCATGATCTGCCAACCCACATATCGCTGATCACGTTCACTAATGACACCGATGATAAAATCTTCCACTTCGAGCGATGCGCCCTGCGTCGTCACCGCCTGGATCGAACCGAGCATAAGCAGCGGATAAAGTGCAATCGGAACGACGATCATTGCGATCAGCGTCCGCCGATCGCGCAGCACCTCCGTCAGTTCCTTCTTGTAAATCGTGATCATTCGCCGGCGTAAAAACATCAGGCGAACGCTCCCGTTGTTTTCTCGGCGTCTATCACGCTAAGGAAAATGTCGCTGAGGTGGTGTTCGCCCGTGTGTTTCTGCAGCGAAACCAAGTCGCCTTCCGCAACAAGCCGGCCCGCATGCAACAGCCCCATCTTGTCGCACATCGACTCCGCCTCATCCAGATAGTGCGTGGACAAAATGATCGATTTCCCCTCGTCGCGCTCGCGACGGATGAATTCGAGAATAATGCGATTGCTAAGCACATCCAAACCTAGCGTCGGCTCATCCATGATAAGAATAGGCGGGTCGGCAATGAGCGCCCGCGCGATGTTCACGCGTTGCTTTTGCCCCGTGGAGTGCGTACCGCATCGCAGTTCCGCAAACTCGGCCATGCCAAGCCAATCGATCAAATGATCCGCTCGTGCCAGTGCCGTCGATCGGTCCATTCCATGCAATTCACCAAAATACACGAGGAGTTCCCGACCGGTGAGTCGCTGATACAGACCCGTATTGGCCGTGAGAAAGCCGAGCACGCGCTGTACCTGGGAAGGCTCTTCAGTCACATCATAACCCGCGAGGCTCGCGCGACCGAACGTCGGCGCCATAAGCCCGCTCAACATGCGCAACGTGGTCGTCTTCCCAGCGCCGTTCGGGCCGAGAAGTCCGTAGATTTGCCCCGCGCCAACCGCAAAGCTAAGCCCGTCGACCGCACGCTTTTCGCCACCTTCAGCGGTAGGAAAGACTTTGCCCAAATTCTCCGCAATAACCATGTCCATGCGCTACGCATTGTAGCGTCACGCGGTTCGCGCGATAGGGAAAAAGTAAATCAAACTCGGGATGAGATAAGGAAGCGTCAACTCTGCATTTGACGTATCGTCGTGGATTCGTACACGACACCATCATCGCTCTCTTCAGGCTCCTCGGTATCGATCCAACGCACTGGATCGATCCACTGCTTTCGTTCAACGAATCCAGCACTGTCGAAATCAATGAACACCTGAATAATCGGGTCAGTACGCTTGTATTCCCACGTGTAGTCAGTTCTAAAATCCGGTCGGCCAATAAGATAGCGCACGTCCGCCTTGTTCGAGTGCTTTACCTGGATGTCGGAGAACCGGCTGTATGTCAACTTGTCCGCGCATCCGGTTGAAACGATAGACAAAACAGCAATCGCAGCCAGCATGATTCCGAATCTCGCCTGCATCAGCGTCATCGATCGACTCCTTTCATTTCGATATGATCCCGGATTACCCACGCGGACCTCCCAGCGGACCGACGCGATTCCGGTAACCCAACACGTAATCATCGGTCAGGTACTCACCAAGCGGTGAGGTGTAGGTCACCTGGAGCACGTATTTTTCGGCACGGGGAACTTCATCCGGGTTGATCTGGAGCTTGAACTCATACATCTGGGTCAGTTGGTTCCAGTAGGTTCGCTGCTCATCTTCCGTCCTCAGTTCGATCTCCCACCGATCGAACTGCCGCCCTTTGTGATCACTGCTGGCGGGCGTGTATTCATAGAGCTCTACCCGCACATCACCCACGATCATGAGTCCGGGATTGTCCAGCGCGTTGACAGCGCGTAGCAAAAGCTCGATACCATCGGGAGTTGTGTCGTCGTCAAAGCTTCTCACTCGTGTGAACGGCTTGACGATTTCGATCTTGTTGGGCATAAGCAGCGCCAATGCGTCTTGGCGGGCGTCCTCATCGACGGGCGATCCCGGCCTGTGACAACCGAACGATACAAGCAGAAGCATCCCCAACGGTATCAGCTTGGAACGGAATTTCATGGGAGATAGGCACCTTTGAAAATGGATAGTAAGCAGCGCGTTTTCCTCCCCAACCTAACGCGGGCAGTGTATCCCTCGCCCGTTGGCACCGTCAACCTTTTTGCGATTTCGCTATTGACAAGTTTTTGCGTCCTGGCATCACTACTTGCCGGATGTCAATCCCCTCAACGAACGACGGACCGATTCGCCCAATCCTACCGAGTTGCCATCAGATATGACGTCGAACCAATGATGGTCAACGCGTCACCTGATCGCGCTTGGCGCAGAATCGAGACCGACTTGGGCAGGATAGCGCGGATGGGCTTTACGGAAGTTAAAGTGCATTACCTTCTCGATAGTGAAAGAGAACGCCTACTGGACACGGCGGCTAACCTGGGTATACGAGCCTCCGTCCCCGACCAAAAACTGCAAGACTACATCAATCTTGGTTTGCTAGGCAGTTCCACTTTTCAAACGAATCTCCCAAAGCCCATCGCAGAGCATCCCTCGTTCGCGGGGGTGGTCCTCCATCCTGGAATGGGTATCGAAGCCGACGCTCGATTCGAAAAGATCAGAAACGCACTGGTTCGTCAGGGAATTCCGATCGCAGAACCGACGCGAATCGGCGAGCTAAAGTCAGCTGGAAATCCGAATGGCGATCGAAAACGGCCTGCTGCCCAGGTCTGGCTGCACCGGTTTCACCAAGCCCTAGCCGCCGGCGCGACAGCGGGTTTCACGTTTGACCGATACAAAACCATCAGTGGTGAAAAAGGCGGCTTCGTCGTGGGTGACCGTGCCCCCAATACCGCGGATGAAGCAGGGCTCGAGGCTGTGTGTCGCAGAGCCAAACACTGGGGGCGGCGCGTCGCGGGAGCCTCATGCAGCGAACTGACGCCCTTAAGCGCGCCCGCATCGGAAGCATTCGAGGTGAAACTTTTCTCGCGAGGTGCCCGAAGATTCGTACTGCTGTTCAACAGCTCCGAAAACGCCTACATTCGTGGCGAAGTAATATTACCAGACAAACTGGCCCAGCCGTCGATACGCCGGGCAGTAGAAATCCCGAAAACACCCGACCGAACGCTCGGCAAAGTCTATCGTACAGGAGTACAAGGACTCTCAATCACGATCGACATCAGGCCGGGCGATGCGATGTTGTTCGAGCTATTCTAGAAGCTTTGACACGCACGACATCGCGCAAGGCTGGATGCAACGAACCAATCGAATAAGAACCTTATCAGCGGAGTAATCCGGATGGCGAATGTACTGGTGACGGGCGGTGGCGGTTTCATTGGCTCCCACCTGACAACGAAAATGGTCGAACTGGGACACCGCACACGCGTGATGGATAACTTCGCGACAGGCCATCGTTCGAATCTTAATCACATCGCGGACAGCATCGATCTATTCGAGTCGGATCTGCGCAAATACGAAGACTGCCTCAAAGCCTGCGACGGAATAGACTACGTTTTTCACCAAGGCGCAATTCCCTCGGTCCCGAAATCCGTCGACAAACCACGCGACAGCCACGAAGCCAATATCAACGGCACGTTTAACATCCTGCAAGCCGCAGTCGAATGCAAAATCAAGCGTTTTGTCTACGCGGCAAGCAGCAGTGCGTACGGCAACACCGAAGAATCCCCAAAGCACGAGAAGATGCAGACCAATCCGCTAAGTCCGTACGCATCACAAAAACACGCCGGCGAAACTTACTGTCGATCATTTTACGAGTGCTTTGGACTTGAGACCATCGCCATTCGTTACTTCAACGTTTTCGGGCCTCGACAGGATCCCCAAAGCCAATACGCTGCCGCCATCCCGGCCTTTGTCACAAAGATCCTTAAAGGCGAAAGGCCCGTCATTTACGGCGATGGCGAGCAAACGCGCGACTTCACGTACATCGACAACGTCGTCCACGGCAACGTCCTCGCCATGCAGGTGGAGAAAACGGCAGGCCAGTCCGTCAACGTCGCGTGCGGTGGACAAATCAGCGTCAACCAGGTCATCAAGGCGATTAATGAAGCACTGGGTACCAACGTCGAAGCGGAATACGTACCACGGCGTACGGGCGACGTGCTCCATTCCTGCGCTTCGATCGCGCTTGCGAAAAAGCTTCTCGACTTTGAACCGGTGGTCACGTTCGAGGAAGGACTTCGCAGGGCGATTGAGTACTACAAAACGCTGGTTTGACCTTAAGGCACCTTTGCGTAAACCACCGCCCGATTGGAGAATTCGCAAAAGCCGGCCGCCCGTGATCAGTTGCACACACTTTCGCATTCTCAAAAATCACGCTTGTATTGAGATTGTGACACACCATAAGATGATTTCCTTGACGTGTGCCAAAACAAGTTCTTGCCGGATGCAGTGTCCGGCACCACGTATCCCATTGCGGAACATACGCTTTTGAACGCAATGCTGGATTAAAATGACCATAAGCCGTTTTGCTTCGGCGATTGTGCATGAAAGATCACGAGTCACCCAAAGGAGATACACATGCGCCGTCGGAATCAAGTTCGATCGTTTTCGCGAATCGCTGCTGTCATCCTTGCCCCAATGATCACGCTTATCCCGGCAGGTTGTGCGGGAATCATCGGTGCGGTCACAGCTTCGCAGGATGTCAACGTCGCTGTCCCTTCTACGTCGGAAGGAGGCGTAGCCACGGTCACGACCAGCGATTTCGCCGGCCCACTCGACCCACGGCAGGAATCGAGAATCGAAGTCATCTACTATAGCAAAGGCCCCATCCAGATAGGACCAGGCGGTGACTTGCGAGTACAGATTCAACTCCTCGCTGGAGAAACAGTCGTCGAGGAGGAAGAACTCTACCTGGCACGTACAGACTTCGAACCCGTAACCGCCCCCATCATTCCCCTTGTGTTTGCCCAAGGTGAATTGGACACACGCTATGCGGCCACAATCACGAAGCGCTGCACAACCTGCAATCCAACCGCAATCTTTCCCGACGAATTCTATTCATGGCGAGCCGTATTCACGGTCGATCCGGAGGTCAAAATAACGGGAGCCATACACTTCGAGTACGGTCTATATTTGGGCCCGATTGTTGCGCCTTAGTTCAATCCAATCGGCGATCTCAAAAATTAAAGAAACGCCGCGCCCTCACACAAAAGAGCGCGGCGATAGGTTTTCCACCACGATAAGATCGCCTGCGACCCGAAATGCGGTCCGTACTCAGATGAAGCTCGATCCGCTTACGAGTGGGCTTCTTCCTCCGTTACCGTCCACGTTTCGCCGTCGTCGAATAGCTTCTCCAACGTGCCTTCGCCCTGTTTTTCGAACGCTTGACGTTCCTGCTCGAAGAGCATCGCGTCGTACGTCGGGCGGTCCACCGCACGGAATACGCCGATCGGCTCGGGAAACTGCGGGTGGTGCATGCGCGAAAGCAGGTACGCCAGGCTCGGCTGCTCTGCCGCTTCATCGTGGAAGAGCAGATCGTCTTCGCGCACGCCATCGCCCAGGTCAACAACCTCCGGATCCAGACCATTGAGACGAATACCCTTGCGGGCGTTGTCCGGGCCGAACACCAACGGCTTGTTATGCTCGAGGTAGACAGTCGTATCGTCCTTGGTCTCCTTTTCCGTCGCGTAAGAAAACGCGCCGTCATTGAAGATTGGGCAGTTCTGGTATATTTCGACAAACGAGGTTCCCTTGTGTTCCGCCGCACGCTTGAGTACTTCACCCATATGCTTGAGATTGCGATCGACCGTGCGAGCCACAAACGAAGCTTCAGCACCAATTGCTACCGAAATCGGGTGAATCGGGTAGTCGATAGAGCCGTATGGCGAGGACTTCGTTCGCTGCCCCTTGGGGGAGGTTGGTGAATACTGCCCCTTGGTCAGGCCGTATATCTCGTTATTGAACAGCAGAATGTTGATATCAACATTGCGACGAATGGCGTGCAGCATGTGATTACCGCCGATCGAGAACCCGTCACCATCGCCCGTCACGACCCAAACCTGCAATTCGGGATTGGCCAGTTTGACACCCGTTGCGATCGCCATCGCGCGACCGTGAATACCGTGCAAACCGTACGTGCCCATGTAGTACGGGAAACGGCTCGAACAGCCGATTCCTGAAACGAATACCGTGTTTTCCAGTGTTGCGCCGGTTTCCGGCAACGCCTTCTTCACTGCCGACAAAATCGCATAATCGCCGCAGCCCGGGCACCAGCGAACTTCCTGATCGCTGCCGAAATCCTTCGCGGTCAACGGCGTATCTTGTGATTTGACGCTCATTTAGAGTCCCCCCTCGAGTGTTTCGCGAATCTTCGCCTCGATCTCAGAAATCATAAACGGCTTACCTTGAACCTTGTGGAAACCTTCTGCGTCAATCAGGTATGTCGAACGAATGCGGTGCAACAACTGACCGCAGTTCATCTCAGGAATCAGCACTTTTTTGAACGACTTGAGCACATCGCCCAAATTGCCCGGCATGGGATCGAGATAACGCAGGTGTGCACTGGAGACCTTCATGCCCTTCGCCCGGCAGCGATCAACCGCCGAGGTAATCGCCCCATACGTGCTACCCCAACCGAGCACCAGCAGATCATCCGTCTGGTCACCATACACCTCGACTAGTGGAATCGTTTTGACAATACCTTGTATCTTCTTACGGCGCAGATCGATCATGCGCTGGTGATTTTCCGACTCGTAACAAACCTCTCCGGTAACTTCCTTCTTCTCCAAGCCGCCGATGCGGTGCTGTAGGCCCGGCGTGCCGGGAACCGCCCAAGGCCTGGAAAGTTTTTCGTCCCGCTCGTACGGCCTGAATTCATCGCCCGCCTTGGGATGGTTGATTTTGATCGCGGGAAGCTCATTTGACGCCGGAATGCGCCAAGGCTCGGACCCGTTGGCCAGATAACCGTCCGTAAGAAGCAAGACCGGCGTCATGTACTCGACTGCGATTCGGAAAGCTTCAAGAGCCATGTCAAAGCAATCCGCTGGAGTAGCCGCCGCTAGCACACACATCGGTGCCTCGCCGTTTCGGCCCAGGATCGCTTGATTCAGGTCCGCCTGCTCCGTCTTTGTGGGAAGACCCGTGCTCGGTCCGCCACGCTGCACGTTCACAATCACCATCGGCAACTCGGCCATCACCGCCAGACCGAGTCCTTCAGACTTCAAAGCAACACCCGGACCGCTCGTGCCCGTCACGGCCATGTTCCCGGCAAACGATGCTCCAATGATCGCTGTCATCGCGGAGATCTCATCTTCCGCCTGAAACGTCCGAACCTTATAGTTTTTATGCCTTGAGAGCTCATGCAAAATATCACTCGCCGGCGTAATCGGATAGCTCGCATAAAATAGCGGCTGATTCGCCAGTTTGGCGGCAGCGATCAAACCCAATGCGGTCGCCTGATTGCCGCTAAGCTTGCGATACGTACCGGACTTGAGCTTGGCCTTCGGAATGTAATACTTCGCACCGAACATCTCGGTCGTATCGCCGAAGTTGTAACCGGCTTTGAGTGCCTTAGCGTTGGCGTCTGCGACAGCAGGCTTGGTACCGAACTTGTCCGTAATCCACTTAAGTGTGGAATCCAGGGGACGGCCAAACAACCAATACGTCAGCCCCAGCGCGAAGAAGTTTCTGCAACGCGAAGCCGCCCGACCGCTTAGACCGGTGTCCTTCGTCGCCTCGAGATTCAATTTGTCAACTGGCACCTTGAAAAGGCGGTACGACTTGAGGCTGTCGTTTTCGAGAGGATTCTCCTCATATTTCGCCTTGGCAAGGTTCTGTTTCGTGAAAGCATCTTCGTTGACGATCAGAATCCCACCCTCTTCTAAATCTTCAAGGTTGGCTTTGAGGGCGGCAGGGTTCATTGCAATCAGCGCGTTGACTTCATCCCCGGGTGTTTGCAGCGGATTCGAACTGAAATTGAGTTGAAAGCCACTCACACCCGCAAGACTGCCCGCCGGAGCACGAATCTCGGCAGGAAAATCCGGCAACGTACTGACGTCGTTCCCGAAAGCAGCGGACGTGTTCGTCATCTGCGTACCGGCAAGCTGCATACCGTCGCCGGAATCTCCACAGAAGCGAACGACCATTCCCTCTCTGTCGATGACTTCCACCGGCCGCTCGCCCACTTTGGCGGCGGGACTCGTTACAGTCATTTGTCCTCTAACTCCTAAACGTCAACGCTGGGAACACGCGGTGCGTGAATCGAATAACAACTGCCCGGCAAGCGTAGTTATGTCCCTTTGATCGATTCGCATGCCCGAAGTATCCCCAGTTTAGAAAGCGATAGCACGCGCCGGGTTCGTTCCCGGCACGCCTGTCGCGTAATCGGACTATTAAATGAAACAGCGGTTGTACCGCGAATTGGCTGAACATTTGATGGTGCCCATTCCATAGTATCGACCACTCAGGCTCGTCAGTTTCCACAAGACCGACATCATCAAACGCCCGAAAACACACCCAATTCTCGCAAACGCGGCACGATACCCCGCTTACGAGAATTGTAGTAGTGATTCTTCGCGTAGTGTTGGCCCAAACCGGGTAACATACTTCATTCACCCCGATTTTCAATTGTTACCGGCCGAATTCCATGAATTCGGAAACCGCACCTGCTTGTCTCCTTAACGCCGTGCCTGTACGCTGTAGGAAGATCAATAGGGGCTGCTGACCGCCGAGGGCTAACACCTCACCCAAAGCTCGAGAGCCGGGTGAATGATTCCAAGCCCGCCGCCCCCGGCCAACTCACATACATTGGTACGGTTCGTGCTATCGATCCGACAAATCAGGTACACCACACGAATGGAGTCCAATCATGACCATGCCCAACTACCCCAAGGATGTCACACTCAAAGATGGCAGACAAGCCGCCATTCGCCAATTGAAGCAGGATGATCTCGATGCTTTGCACCGCTTCTTCCTCGATTTACCCGAAGAGGAGCGAATTTTTTTGCGTCATGACGTGACCGACAAAGCCTTACTCGAAAAGTGGACCGCCAATCAGGATTTCGAACACGTCGTGCCACTGGTCGCCTGCGACGAGGATGCGATCATTGGCGAGGGTACCCTCCACATCGAAAAGGAAGGGTGGATGCAACATGTCGGCAGTGTCCGGCTCGTCATCGCCCCTAGCCATCGAGGAAACGGCTTAGGGACACTCATGACCCGCGAGTTGGTGCAAATCGCGCAATTCCGCAGTTTGGAAAAACTCAGAGCAAACGTAATTGAGAAGGAGGAATTTTCAATCAAAATGCTGGCGGGCGCGGGCTTCAAACGCAATAGCGTCCTGCACGACCTGGCCAAGGACCGCAAAGGACGCACGTGCAACGTCGTGGTAATGGTCAACGACGTCGCGGATCTCACACGCATTCTCGAAGACTGGATTCACGACGCCATGATTCCCGCTTTCCGCGCCCCGAGTGGAGGTCACAGTTAATCAAGTCGCGTTTGGGTTTCGTTTTTACGCCACAAACGTTCGACAATCGAATGAGCGAGGGGAAATGCCCAACGGCCCCCTCGCACGGCTCTGGTATGACTTACGCCCTTCCCCTCCCCCCCCAACACCGTTCTCCGCATTCCTTTGGCTACCGAATCGATACACGCATCATGCCCCCTCGGAAATTCGCAAACCAACGTGTGTCATATAAGCAAAGAATCGAGAACTTTCACATAAAGCACGTCCGGTGTTATCCAATGTACCTCTTTTGTGCCAAGCAGTGATCGAAAAGCGCTCAAGCAAATCGGCTTTAATAGAGCCTCCATACTCTAAGCGTCTGATGAAATCGACGAATGTGTACCGGATGGCGCGTCATTTGCATGGCGAACCCCCAGTCTTTCGTTTTTAGGCAACCTCAGAGGCCGACAATGGAAAAGGCAACCGCTCCATCAAACCACAACAACAAACCCAAGAAACCACGCGGACAAGTCAGCATCAGCAGCGAACGGTGTAAAGGGTGCGGATTCTGCGTCGCCTTTTGCCCGACCGGCGCGCTGGAGATGTCCGAAGGGTACAACGCCAAGGGCTACCACTACCCCGAACTCGCCAATCCCGAGAAATGCAGCGGATGCGACCTTTGCGGGATGTATTGCCCGGACTTTGCCATTTGCGGCGCCCGGGTACCATGGAGTGAGGCAGCAAGCGCTGTCACTAAGGAGTAACTCGCCGTGTCAGCGGAACAAAAAGGGGTGCTAACCGGCGCCCACTACCTCGACGGCGACCACGCGTGCAGCGAAGGCGCCATCGTCGCCGGTTGTAACTTCGTCGCAGGATACCCGATCACGCCCTCCACGGAGATTGTCGAACGCATCGCCTGGCGATTCCCCGCCACTGGTGGCACGTTCATCCAGATGGAAGACGAGATCGCATCCTCGATCACGATTCAGGGAGCGGTTTGGGGCGGCGCGAAGGCCATGACCGTAAGCTCCGGTCCCGGCATCTCTTTGATGATGGAGCACATCGGCTTCGCCGCAATGACGGAAACACCCTGCGTCTTCGTTAATGTGCAGCGTGGCGGACCGTCCACAGGACTGCCCACCTTACCCGCCCAGGCAGACATGATGCAGGCCCGCTGGGGTTCGCATGGCGACTACGAGATAATCGCCCTCTCGCCCAACAGCCCGCAGGAATGCTTCGACCTCGTGATCGAAGCATTCAACTTCTCCGAGAAATACCGCTCGCCGGTCATGTTCATGATGGACGAAAGCGTAGGCCACATGACCGAAAAAGTCGTCATCCCTACGCCTGATAAAATTAAAACCATCCCCCGCAAGTTCACCAGCAAAGCTCCCGGTGATTACAAACCCTACGAAGTAAGCAGCGGGCTGGTCCCCGATATGTGCAAAGCCGGCGACGGACACCGCATCCACATCACAGGCCTGACGCACGATGAAAAAGGCTATCCGGTGATGAACGCGGATTGCCAGGAAAAACTGCTCACACGCATCGTGGGCAAGATCCGCGACAACGTCGACGACATCGCCATGTACGACGAGGACGAAATCGAAGGCGCGGACGTCGTCGTCATCAGCTACGGCATTACCTCGCGAATCAGCATGAAAGCGATTCGAGCCGCTCGTCAACAAGGCGTGAAAGTGGGCCATATCCGCCTCATTGTTGTGTGGCCTTTCATCGAAAATTACGTCAAAAAGCTTGCGGGCAAAGTCAAAGCACTCGTCGTTCCCGAAATCAACCTCGGGCAAGTCGTGCTGGAGGTCGAGCGTTGCGCCGCAGGCCAGTGCAAAGTGGTCTCCGTCCCTCACGCCGGCGGCGCGGTTCATGAACCCGAGACGATTACCAAAGCCATCCTGGAGGCGGTCAAATGACGCAAGCCACAGCGGATGCATGCGAACAAATCACCAGTAAGACGGAAGAATTCGTCCGCAGCGACCGGATGCCGCACATTTGGTGCCCGGGTTGCGGAATCGGAACCACCGTTAATTGTTTTACCCGTGCAATCGAGCAATGCGGCGTGGATCTTAACAAACTCGCCATCGTTTCCGGCATCGGCTGTACGGGTCGCGTTGCCGGTTACCTCAACCTTGATTCGTTCCACACGACGCATGGCCGGGCAATTCCTTTCGCAACGGGCTTGAAACTCTCCAATCCGGATTTGAAAGTGGTGCTCTACAGCGGCGATGGCGACTTGATCGCAATCGGCGGCAACCACTTCATCCACGCAGCCCGCCGAAACCTGGATATCACGGTAATCTGCGTGAACAACTTCAACTACGCGATGACCGGCGGTCAGGTTGCCCCCACCACGCCGATCGACGCAATCGGCACAACCGCGCCTTACGGCGTTTGCGAACGCTCATTCAACCTGCCGTTCCTGGCGGACTCTTGCGGAGCGGTGTACGTAGCGAGATGGACTGCCTTCCATGTACGCCAGCTTACCAAAGCCATGGTCGAAGCCGTAAACAAACGTGGATTCAGCTTTGTTGAGGTTATCACGCCCTGTCCAACTTTGTACGAGCGTCGTAACCGCCTCGGTGACGGATTGGCACGAATGGAGTGGTACAAGGAAAACAGCGTCATCAAGCACGATGCGGATACTCGCGAGTGCGACATCGACTTCCAGGGAAAAATCGTCTGCGGCAAGTTCGTGGACAAGGAAGACGTCCCCTCATTGCTGCAAAAGCGTAATCAAAAGACGGAAGAACTGCGAGTCAAAGGAATCGCTTGCGACTGATGTTAAAGCACCCTTTCATTATCAGATAATCGCTAAGGAGCGACAATCGGCCATGAGCACGACGGAAATCAAGATCGGCGGACTCGGCGGACAGGGTGTGATCCTGGGCGGTATGATCATAGGTCGAGGTGCGTCCATTCACGGCGGCAAACACGCCACCCTAACCCAAGCGTTCGGCCCCGAAGCTCGTGGTAGTGCATGCAGCGCCCAGATCGTCGTTTCCGACGAATCGGTTGAGTACCCGTACGTCGCCCATCCCAACTTGTTGGTGGTCATGTCGCAGGAAGCGTATACTCGCTTCGCGCCGGAGATGGCCGAGGGAGCAACGATGCTCTACGAATCAGAGCTCGTGGACCCCGCAGGGCTCAATCCGGACATCAAAGCCTACGGCATTCCCGCGACCCGTATCGCCGAAAACCTCAAGCGCCGCATGGTCGCCAATATCGTCATGGTCGGTTTCTTCACCGCAATCACTGAACTCGTAAATCTCGACGCCATGCGTAAATCCGTCGAATCCTCCGTCCCAAAAGGCACCGAAGCCCTCAACCTCACCGCTTTCGAACGCGGCTACCAATTCGGTCTGGACATCAAGGCGGGCAAAAACCCGGAAGAAGCCATGACCGCGGCAGGCGAGCCGGCGTAGCCGCCGTTCTTCTGCGATGCGCTTTGAGGAGCGTAGCCGCCTCAATTCTGTTCCGCATCAAATAAGAGTCGGATAGATTTGGCACAGCTTAGCAACCGCGCGAACATCGCAAACACAAACGGATGGATGTTTTTCACCCATCGTGCCTGGTGCCTCAAACGCCCGCGCTGATTCATCGAGTGATATGCTGACGCACAACGACCATAAATTGAGCACAATCTTCAATCGACGCTTTTGCTTTCCGCGGTCTTCTTCGGCTTGGGTTCGGGCAAACGCAGAATCATACCCGGTTTCAGGTTTTTAGGTTCGCCGTCAACCACCGTGCTGTTAAGTTCGAGCAGATCCCACGTCAGACCTGGATCGCCCAGTACGTCCCGCGCGATCGCGTAGAACGAGTCGCCCTTCTTCACCGTGTAGGTGCGCAGGCCGGATGCACCGGTGTTTGCTTCCTTTTTCCCCGGAGCTGAGTCCGGCCGGGTACGCGGAAACGCGTCACCTCGTATCACCGTGTCCTCCGATGGCGCCTCCGGAATGTTCACCGCCATCCCCGGTCGCAGGCTTCGCGCGTCGCCAATGTGCGAATTCGCGTTAATCAGGTATTGCGTGTGCTTTTCTGAGCCGTAGTAAATCCGCGCGAGAACCGCGAACGAATCCCCTTCTTGTACAATATGCCGCTCGATCGCAACCTCGCTGGCCGATGCAGGCTTGGGCTGTGTGGTAACTAACGCCTTCGGCATCCCGGACCTCGGCCTCACAGACTCGCTTGTTCTACCAGGCGTAGTCGACGAGGAATTCAATTCGGAATCGTCCGTAGCGGTACCCGGTTTTGGTCCGGGATTGGAGGCGGAAGCTGGTTTAAGGCCCGGCTGTACGGTCGCCGCAGCCTCATCGCGCGGCAGCGTGGCGCCTTGCCCCACATCATTGCCTACCGGTGAATTCTCCATTTGGGTTGGTGTACTATCCTGACCTGTAATTCGATCGCTGCCGCGCTTTAATTCAGTCAATGACGACGGATCGCCGCGGTCACTTGATCGATCTACTCGCCAGGGTCGCAAGCCGGCATCGTGACGCGGCGTCGAATCGGCTACGCGCGTGTCCTTCGCCTTGGGCATCGCCGGCCTGAGATGATCCGGATTCGTGGAACTCGGCGTCATTGACCGAGAAGAACGGGGCCGCACATGGTTGTTGCCCAAATTCCCACTCCGCGAATGTTTCATGGAATCCGCATCCGCCTTGCCCGTATCCACGGTTTTGCCTGTCAAAGAGACAGGCTCGCTCTCGCGATCGCGAGCAAAATAATAACCGGTGGCGATCAGACCGATCACCAGCGCCAACGCCGCACCTAATTTGGTTTCCCTGCGCATGCTCATACCCCTTCTGCATGGTGTGAGCCCTGTTGTGGCATGCTTTATCGCGTACGATAGGCCAACATGGGTAGGCGAGACGCTACCCCTCACCGCCGGGGACGCGCGCCGACTCCCCTATCCACGATGACTACGCTACAAGTCTACGACCGCCCCAAAACACCGTCAAGGCTGAGCTTATTCAGTTACCACCGGATTGCCGGAAAATGGCTATGGATGAACCTCCTCCAGCCCATCGTTCATCGAAAAAGCCATCAGTGCAAATCCGCCATCCGTTTCTCCATATCGCCGTTCGATCGCATCAAAATATCCCATGCAAAAGGGAATCGATGAAGCCACGATTCTCTAAACTTGGGATTAGGGCTATGATTGCTCGCCTCCGCCACATTCGACCAAGTAACAAACTCGCGGTCTACGCGACAACTCCTCGCCCCCGAAAACGGCTGCAGGAAAATGTACCCATCGCAGAAATCACCGAGCATAAACTTCTTGTACCCGAGCGCATAATACGTCTCGCTGTCTTCGATTTCGCTAAACGGCGTTTCGACAACATCGAAACCTACCGGCTCGCAGTTCCGCTTACGCATCACTACATCAATAGCCCCTGATGCAGGGTACATGTGCCCCGGACGCTTGCCACAGTCCCACGGTTGGTGAAGCGCCACGGTGAATGTACGATCACCGATCCGTTCACGAACCAGATTTCCGGTACGATCGTTCATCCGACCGGTGACCCTGCGTTCTGGACCGGAAATGATCGGTTGGCGATAGCGTGTAAACGCGTGATGCATCCCACAATAAATCAGCGCTTTATGTCCCGGTTCAACGAACTCTTTCAAAATAACCTCGGCCATGAATTTATCGCCCGGACCTCGGTGCCAAATTTTGTTCCAGTCGGTCTTGGCCGGGGCCTTTAAGTGAGATACGGCTCAAGCTGTTTTTGAGAAATCTCAGGAAGTGGTTGACGTGGTACCTGTGAACAACCGGCCGACCCTGCAACCGTCAGAATCGCCACGCTGAAAAGAAAACGGTTAACCTGAGACATGATTGCGATCTCCTGTTTTTTGGCGTGAAACCAGCACTCTTGCGTACCTGTAGACGCGGGAATACCTGTTTCATACTAGACACACCTCAAATCAGAAGGTTTGCCGCCCTCCAAGAACCATTTCCAACCTAGAAGATTGAGGAACTATGACGCGATGCCTTCATATGAACCGCTGCTTGATACCCGGCGAAGCACTACGGAAACGCACGTACTTCACCAAAACAAAATTCCCCCAAACGTTTAAACGTCCGGGGGAATCATATTGCGGATTGCCTATAAACACGCCCTTTACAGGCGGTTTTAAATCAGCGTTTTAACTAGGTTGGGTAAGCATGGCTGTCGCGCGACGATCTTGCCTGATACCCCACACTAGGAAGAACAAGATCGCTGCTCCCGACAATATCAAGTCCCACGTGCGATCAGGCACGATCGCAAAGATGATCCCAACGCACCCCAGACCACCGATCGCCAGCGCAACGGCGCTGAGTACGCGAGGTCTGTAGAGTAGAGGCGTGGCAACACCGACCGAGCTGTAAGTACCGACTATAACGCCAATCAGCAATGCATAACTGAACCCTTTGATGCCCTCACCGCCCCATGCATACATGATGAACACGACGACAAAGGTCGTGATTGACGTCAGCAACGTACGCGACAGCGTCTGGTTGATACTCGTATTAATCACCGACGAGGACAACGCGCCCAATCGGCCTCGGTTTTCGCGAATACGGTCGAACACAACGATAGTGTCGTTAAGGCTGTAACCAATAACCGTCAGAATCGCCGCAATCATCGGCAGGTCGATCTTGAAGTCCGACAGGCCTAAGATCGTTCCTAAAAAGCTGTTGTAAATAAAGTGACTCAACGTCACCAAACCAAGCGTAATTGACACGTCATGCACCAACGCGACGATCGCCGCCAACCCGTACTGCATCGTGCCGAAACGAATCCAGACGTACGCGACAATCGCTCCTAAAGCCAACACAATCGCAAAAATCGCGTTGGTCTTCGCTTGTTCCGCGATCGATGCAGCAAACTTCATCACCTTCGAAAGGGATCGCTCGCTGGACAACGCAGCCGTGGTAATCGCAACTTCGACCTGAGCAACATCCGCCTCCCATCGTTCGATGTTGTCGCCATAATTGAGCAGGTTGTCGTCCACCGCAACAACAGCAAACTCACGATAACCGCTCTCGTCGTTCTCCAGTTGAATGGAATCGCCCAGCGGCAACACGTCCGTTGGCCTGGTACCGTACTGCTCGAACTCAGGACGAAGGCGTACCTCTTTGAGCCTTTCGGCAAACGCCGAAACGGACATCGGCATTTCACGCTGGTCCAGCTTCACCCATACGGCCAGCCCACCGCGAAACGTACGTACGTCCCGGCGTGCATCTTCCCTGCCGATGACCTCCGCAAGGTAGGTTGCGTCTTCCGGAATCGCGAAATACTCCGCATTCGTCAACACTTCGTCTTTCACTATCTCGTGGCTAATCGCACGCTGAAGCTTTAGTTTGTCGCCCAATGCCGCAATGAGAGCAGCCTGGACCAAATCCCGGTTCGTATCGACTGTCACAATCTCGAATGAATGACCTACCTCTGCGTCCTGGTTCGTCAAATCGCTAACTTCCTGTACGCGCGCCTTTCGCAGATTGTCAGCCACCGTATGCGCTTCCTCGCCGGCCTTTGTGATTAGATTCTTGAACCTCTCCATACTTTCAAGCGCCCCCAGCTGGGTGACGAACGTAACCGAGCGACCTTCCACGCGAACACCGTCTCGCTCAAGGAAATCCTCCATGGGATGCCGCATCAACGCAGCCAACTGATCCCCGGTAAAGTTATCCTTGGATGACAAGATAAATTCGCCCGCCTGACCACGGGACGAATCCAAATCACTGCTGTCAGGCTTGAGTTGCTCGGAAGCCTCCAACAGCCACTTGACCGCCGATTGTCCGCCCGACCAGTTCTCCTCAGTCACGGCAGCCTTCACGCGCTCATCCAAGTTGGCTGAGTCGCCACTAATTTCCGCATCAGGTTTCAAATCAATCGTTACAGAAGTGCCGCCCAAAAATTCGATATCGTAAATCGCCTCTTTGTCGGAGAAACTGACCCAGAAAAACGCGAATACCGACGGAAGTACAACGCAGATCGAAATAGGCCAAAACATACTGCGCATCGAAATCCAATCCACCGATGGCTTGCCAATCAAACGCATCATCTTGACGTCCTTCAACCAACCCGCACTGATGAGCGTGTTGAAGACAAGCCGCGTTACGAACAGCGAGGTAAACATGCTCGTCACGATGCCCAGACCAAGCACGATCGCAAACCCCTTGACCTCTTCCGTACTCACCATGCCCAGAATGACACAAGTGATGAGGGTGGTGAGGTTCGCGTCGACGATCGTCGATGTCGCGCGGTCGTAAGCGGTATTGATCGCTTTCCGGAACACCACATCACGATCTCGTTCCTCGCGGAACCGTTCAAAAATCAGTACGTTCGCGTCGATGGCCATACCGACCGTAAGAATCAAACCCGCAATACCTGGCAGCGTAAACGTCGCCTGCATCAGCGCCATCGCCGCCAGCACGAATAGCAGGTTCAATATAAGGGCCATATCTGCCAAAGCGCCCGCAACGTACCCGTAGTACACAAGCACGAACAACATGACAGCGATACCACCCACAATCGCAGCCGTCATGCCTTTGGTTCGGTTTGTTTCACCAAGCCCCGGACCGATCGTCTTTTCGGCCAAAGGCGTCTCCTTCAATCGAGCAGGCAAAGCTCCCGCGTCTAGCGTACGAACCAGGTAGTCAACCCGTTCAGGGGTGAAGTTACCGCTAATTTGGCAACGGTCAGTAATCCTCTCGTTGATGTTCGCCTGCGACATGGCGGCGTTATCCAGGATAATCGCCATCTGTCGATTAACGTTATTGCCGGTTAACTCACCGAATAAACTCCCGCCACGCGGATCAAGACGAAACGTGACAACATTACCTCCAGATTGAGGATCCACGTCAGCCCGAGCTTGCATCAACTTCCAACTCATGCCCTGGCTTTTCGCACCTCCCCGCATCACGTAGGCGGGATCATCGTGGGCGAGAACGTACTGCCTGCCTGCGTATTCCGCTGTAATCTGGGGAAGCGAATCGCGAATCTGATCCAAGTCCTGCCCATCCTCGATACGCAGAAAGTCCACCACGTCGTGAATGGGATACCAATGGAAATGGTCGCCCGCGCGGACACGAGGTCCGTACTTTTGAAGCTGGTCCGTGTACTTGCTAATGTCTTGGCGCAGCCGCTGATCAGATTCACTTGCAATCTTCCCCGGCGATTGCGGATCGCGATCGGCCAGGATCACGAACTCGAGCACACCGGCACCTTTAAGATCACGTTTCAAATCTGCCGGATCTTCGAGCACGCTCCTGTTCGCTGACCAATGCTTGTGCGCTTCCAAAATCGCTTCAAGAGGGTTCACCGTGCTGTCTTCGACACCGAGAACATCCGGAACGCTTTTGCTATACGATGGATGACGCTCGCGAAGCAGATTGATCTCTTTCTCCTGGGCCTCGCCGACGGTTCCCGCGAGAATGTCCTTGAATTTCAAGATGGGAAAGTTCGTGTCCAACACTTGCGTAAATAAGGATTCATACTCCTCAGTCGCTCGGTCAGCGGCATCCTTATCCGTTCCTGTTTCTGCTTCGAGCAGAGCGTCGTAAGAAGCTTTGAGTTGATCGAGCAACGCCTTCCGCGCTTCAACGTTCCGCACCAGACCAGCGAGCATCTGCTCGCGACGT
>JANQHN010000442.1 GCA_028282665.1 Phycisphaerae bacterium
CTTCGTCATAGGCCGCCTGAGATGTGAAGTCCGGCGTATCGACAAGCCACGCTTTCCTAAGCGATTCTACCTGGTGATACATCACCGCAAGCCGGCCCGGATTTCCCTCAACCCGTGCGTCCGGCTCGATCGTTTCCGTTTTAAGACCAGGGAACAGCACCCCCGCTGCAAGCATTCCCTCGATCGCCGACCGGTGTTCCTCGTGAACCGCTAAGATAAGTCCTTTTGTCGTGTGGCCTCGCGCGGTGATCCGACTCGTTTCAACACCGCCGAGCAGGTTATTGAATACCGTGCTCTTTCCCGAAGACGCACCCCCGACAAGCGCCACAACGGGTGGAAATTCCACAAGCCGAGAACCCGCCAGCATCCGCCCCACTACTTCCCGCGCCCAAACGGGCCAGGGCAAGCGCAACTTCTCTGCAAGCCGATCACCTTCTCGACGCAACACTGCCAGCGCATCTTGAAACGTATCACTCACTGATTCACCCACCGCTAACTCGAAACGATCCTCCATAACAGAAATGGATCGAAAAGGTATCGGATCTCGTCACCACCTCTATGCCACTCAAGAGCAGCACCGATCAACTCCAACCTTCATTCGCTCACAACGCCTTCATATTCGCTTACCAAACCTCAAGCAACCCCACGCATCGCGGGGGCTGCCGGACGGATCGAATGCGGCAGAGTTCGAGGGCACGGACCTTCGAATCGGCGAAACGGTCACGAATACCGGAAAATTTGATGGAACTTACGTTTATGACTACGTTGGATATGAAATCATCAAGATTTGTGACAGATTGGGCAATCCGACCGCACCGTTCGTCTACACATGTGGTACATGGTGATCACGACGGCGATGGTCTACCAGACGGGTGTTTCTTCTTCATCCACCTGCCTCCCATCCGCGCCCAGCCGGAGATAAAACCTATCATTCCGACCGGACTCGGATGAGGGAACAGGTCAATCCGCGTTCTGCAACCAATACGCACAATGCGGAAAGGAAAGCGAAGTTCTTTTTAGCGACGACGACGCAAAGCGAGCAGGCCCACGACCGCGAAAAGCGAGAGCGACGCCGGCTCGGGCACCTCGAAGTGCAAGTCGTCCATCACCATGTAATCACCGAGGATTACGACACTACTGATCAAAGGCTGGCCGTCCGCCGTTTCCAGGCCAAGCCAAGTGTCGAGCGGACCTAAGTCGATATCGGGATCAAAGATAAGGCGTCCCGCGCCGTCTGAAAAAGTGTCCACCAGTCCGAGCGAGATACCGTCAACGTCGAACGCCTCCAGGGACAACAGACCGAGATTACTGGCCTCCATGAACGCGCCGACGCGCGCAACCGGCTGGTCGAAAGTGAACTCGAGAGGAGCAATCTCGCCGTTCGGCGTCCCCGTGGAATGTGTGAGGATCGCGGTGCCAGAGGGAATAACGGTGTCATCCTGAATTTCGCCGCCGTCAATACCCAATCCCCAGCCGAATCCCGTTGCGAGCGAACGGTCCAGAATTGACGCTACCCCATCCGGCGCGACATTCGACAAGGTGAGGGAGACGCCATTCCCGAAGTCGAACGGAATCGGTACGTCGGCGAATGCAAGAAAGAAGGGATCCGCCGGTATCTCCACGCCAGCGATATCCTCAAAGGTTTCGATGGTTGTTGCGGGCCCGAATCCGCTTACATCAACGGGCACGACGGAAGCGATTCCCGGTGCGGTAACCGCGAGGCAGGCAATTGCGGTCATGACCAACAATGAGATTGTTGCGTGGAGTGTAGTACGATGTGACATGGATTCCTCCTCCAAAGTTAAAAGAGCTCTTGAAAAATGCCGAACGATAAGACCGCCATTTGCAGCGTCAGCGACGCGCCAGCGCCATTAGCAAGTCCACAAGCCATCGAGCAAGCATAAGACGTAACGAACATTCCTGTACGCCTTCATTGTTACAGCCCATATGGTCATGAAACCATATCGTATCCAAACCGCAAAACAAAATCAACTTCATTCTCTCAGAGAATTCATTTCCTTATTTATTGCATAGACAAACGCGACCTGTTCAGGTATGGTAATGGGACTATGGTCAAGACGCACTGTCCATCAAACCTGGGTACGGAACACACAAATTCGCTCGTTATTGCGGTCGGTCGTGAACTTTGCGAAGCGTTTCGGCAGTTGATTGCCGCGTTGCCGGCCTCACCCGGGCGCCCTATGCAGTTGGCTGAGACTCTCGGGCTCAAGAAAGACCTTTCCAGCCGCGTGCTGAATGCCATCCGCACCAGCGAGCCGCTGGCTGTCGCCCACCGCATGCCCGGCCCCGAAGCCCTGAGGCGTCTGGTGGCTGCAGCCAGGAAAAAACGAGTTCCTGCCGATATTTTGGCTCGTGCGGAAGCCGCGATTGGCGAATTCGAGGAATTGATACGCAATGTGGCGGGCGACCGGGCGACACTCGACGGAATCATCGGCGCTTGGCTGCCCGACGCCCGTCAAAAAGTGGAGATGCTGGCGAAGCAAGCCATGTACCGCGGCGCCAGCGTGATCAAAGGCTGTGCCTGCCACACGCACTTAGCGATTTCGATTCTCCATCCATGCGATGACGGCAAGCATCTGGACGGCGTAAGCGCTGAGAGTTTCATCGGCGTTCGTAGATTAAGTCCAAGCGCCGTTATCAAAATCGCGACCCAGAGAATCCACGCGCCGACGGAAAAAACCGCACTGAGCCTGGACGGACGCCCGATCGAATCACACCGTGATGTGTTGTTGCCCGCTTTGTCAGTCGAGCCGGCCGGCCAGATCTCAATTCAACGGACAGGCCCCGTGATGCATTTTACGCTGGATAGCGATGGCGTTGGCGCCAGGGCAGCCGTTAACGTAACCTGCGCGGTCTTACAGCCCTGTTGCCTGACACGGCATCAGCTCCAATCCGCTGAACATCGCAAACGCGGCCCCAACACGGTCGTTGTCGTTCCCACGACGCAGTTGATCATGGACACGTTGCTACACGAAGATGCCTACTTCCGCTCGGAACCTACCATGTATATGTATGACACGAGTGGTGAGGGCACGGCAGACGTGAACGATCCGACACGATTGATGGACCGACTTTCACTAAGTGCGCAAGCCGAGTTCATCGGACGCGGACCAGAAACAATGCGCGTATCCGAGTTCCCTCAATACGTCGAGCTGATCGAGCACATCTGCGAGAAAAGGAACTGGGACGCGCGGAAACTCCGCGCCTATCGCTGCCGGATTGCTTACCCGATGTACGGCTCGCAGATCAGTATGATGTTCGACGCACCGCCGGTTGAAGAATGCCAATAAGATTCCACCGTTGGAAGAGCCGTATAGGAATCTTCGGTACATTAATCTCGACAACTCGTGTCACCGCCTTGCCGGGACGGTCAGCAACCCTGTGTACATAGATGGTCATACTCAGCGGCCCTTGCCTGCTGTGTGTTTACCATCTCTACGCGCGAAGTTGGCCAAACAGGCGCCTGTTTCAGGCAAGATCAGTTCCACCCATCAGACCGCTTCGTGGTCGCCGTAGAGTTCCGCTGCGCCTGCCGTCACATGAACCCGCACATGGTGTCGGACTAACAATAGTGCGCGATACATTTTCCGGGGTGAGGTCAGCGTGCCAAAGGACGAATGGGCCGAGCAAGGCGACAATTCTCCAACTCACGGCACTCATTACGCTGCTGACGAACGCGACGCCCCCATGAACCATCATGAAGTTTCGGTTATCTGGACGAACCGGCATTCGCGCGTCGGGTCACAGCCGAGTCGGTCACCGGTCAAGCGGTGGCGTACCGCATCGGACATCGACGAAAGGGACATTGGCAACGACACAGGGCTCGCGAGTTCACCGGCAGCAACGGATACCGCATGCACAGGTACAAAACGGCTGAAAGAGTATCGATGCCCTGGTACGAGGTTCGAAAAGTTGACCGTCAAGGATCATGCAAACTATACCTAACTATGATCTGCCAGTGCCTTCGTATTGTGTTCTGAGACAAAACCTGAGCCGCGAACAAGGATTCGGCAGTGGCCGCCTTCGGCCACGCGGCTACCAAACATCCATTTGATGACTGATTTGATGCCGATAATCGTCGGGACTCTGTGCGGCGAAACGGTGTCTTGGTCTTTGGTACAGATTGCATTTTCCATTGCCGAAAATTCAATTAGCCAATCGCTGGAATCGGACCTGCTTGCCGCAGGTCAGCCCATGTCCAATTCATATCAGAGAGACAGGCTATGAGGCCCGTGCGACACAGTCGACGGATCGGTCCGATCCGATTCAGCAACTATGGAACTGCCATACTGATTGGTCTTACGGGACTGGTACTTTCGGCGAGTGTAAGCTGGAATTTACTGAGCACTACCAATCAACGAGTCAGGGCAGCGTTTGAGGCGGACGCGAAGGAACGTTTTAGTATCATAGCTCACATCTTAGACAATCATATGCTTATGGCGCAAGCCATTCGAAGCTACTTGATAGGCTCGCAGTTCGTCGAACCCTCCGAATTCACCGAGTTTGTTCGACCTTTCCTGTGCGACTATAAGTTACTGCTAAAACAACACATCTCTGATCAAAGTGAGCGGAATAACCGGCAACCACCGAAGGTACGAAACAATCAGCTTGGTTTCGCGTGGCTACCTCTGAGCAAAGTTGATTCAGAATCCTCGTCGTCGTTCTATCAGCCTGACGAACAAGCCATCGTTCGCTACGCTGAACCTCAGCACATCTGGGGTGAACTCCGAGGATCGGATATGGCTCAGATTCCGGTGATACGGGACGCGATGGTGCAGGCCGCACGCACTGGCACCGTGGTATCTGTGCCACGGGTGCGCCTACTACAGACTGACGAACCGCGAAACGTGCAGGCGCTGGTTCTGGCCATTCATAAACCTAAGAAGAATCAGCAGTCTACGACGAAAAGCCTTTCCCGGTTAACCGGCTTCGTGGTAACTATGTTCGACCTCACAACGGAATTACGCCACGCCCTAAGCCAACTCGATTTCGACGGCATCGATATCCAACTTCATACGCACACGGAACGAAATGCTGAACAAATTACTACCTTCCATGCACTCGTACCACAGGGGTACGTACCATCTCATGAGGATTCACGCGGATTCCCAAGGTTTCAACTCTACTACGAAGCGAGCCTGAATGTCGGCAACCGCTTTTGGCACCTCTCTGCCACTGCGGGACCATATTTTGCTCATATCCATCGAAACCGGTCTCATCTCGTGGCTTTTTTCATCGGAATGGCGTTTACTACTTTGCTCACCGCATACTCCCTGACTGTCAACAGTCGTACTGCGCGCATCGAGCGGTTGGTTGTTCAACGCACAAGCGACGTCGTGGCTGCTCGCAAGGAGAACGAGAGGATCCTCAGGGAGCGAGTACACCTTGGCGAACTAAGCACCGAAGTCAGCTGTGCGTTGGCAACGACATGCGATACGCAATCAGTTCTTCAAAAGACTTCCGAACTGATTCTAGAGTACCTGGAAGGCGCACTCGTTCGCATTTGGACGCTTAATAAGGCTGAAGAAGTACTGGAATTGTGTGCTAGTGCAGGCATGTATACACATCTCGATGGCGGTCACGCGCGCATTCCTGTGGGAAGTTTCAAGATCGGCTCCATCGCGGAGCGTCGCAAAGCTCATTTTACAAACCAAGTAGCTGAGGATCCCGGCGTTCGGGACAAAAACTGGGCGCAGCGTGAAAAGCTGGTGGCATTTATCGGATACCCCTTACTGGCTAAAGGCAACGTTCTCGGCGTCATCGGGATGTTTGCCCGCCAACCATTGTCGGATTCAGCTTTCCACGTAATGGGAGTGATCTCCGATATGCTCGCCCACTGGCTACAGCGCCACTGCGCAGAGCTAGAAACCCGCGAATATGCTTCCGCCTTGGAGGAAGCCAACCATACGTTAGCTTCCACGAATGAAGAGCTCATCGCTGCGCGGTCAGTTGCAGAAGCGGCAAATCAGGCCAAAAGCGAGTTTCTCGCGAATATGAGTCATGAGCTTCGCACGCCGCTCAACGGGGTAATCGGGATGACGGAACTGCTGCTTCGGACCGACCTCAACGAGAAGCAATCTCAATACGTATCTGTCGCCAAGTGTTCCGGAGAGACGCTCCTGGTACTGATCAATGACATTCTCGATCTCTCCAAGATTGAAGCTAACCGCATGGTGTTGGAGTTCGTTGATTTCGATCTGCATAATCTAATTGAGAAAGCTGTATTGACATTCGCGGCTCAAGCAGACCAAAAGGGACTAGAACTCGCCACTTCAATTCACGCAGAAGTTCCTCGGCATGTGTACGGCGACCCTGGCCGTCTTCAGCAAATTCTCCTGAATTTGATCAACAACGCCATAAAATTCACCGAATGCGGAGAGGTCGTAATTGAAGCAGCGCTGGTAGAGGATCAGGAATCGTCAGCCACCATTCGGTTTAGCGTGAGTGACACGGGAATCGGCATTTCTCCCGACGGCATCGATCACCTGTTCGAGTCTTTCACACAGGTGGATGCGTCTACGACGAGGCGTTTTGGCGGTACCGGGCTTGGTCTCGCCATCTGCAAGCAGCTCGTGAACCTCATGAAAGGGAGCATCCGAGTAGAGAGCGAACTGCAAAATGGCTCGCTCTTCTCTTTTGAGGTCCCTTTGCAAAAAGTCGTGACCAGCCTCACGATGGATAAGAGTGAGACTCGCCCGATACCTTCAGTGCGTGTGCTTTGCGTGGACGACAACGCAACCAACCGAGATATATTGTCCGAACATCTCAGTGCGATGCGACTGGAACACCATATTGCTTCGAATGCAGCCGAGGCGATGGATGCACTGCGAGAGGCCGCGTCTTCGGGCCAGCCGTTTGGCCTTGCCCTGCTGGACAATCATATGCCCGACACTGACGGTATCCAGCTAGCCAAGTGGATCAAAGCCGATCCGAAAATTTGCGAGACGAGATTAGTCCTGCTTGCCTCTGCGTTGGATTGTGACAACGAACGATTAAAGGACATTGGCTTTTGTGCATGGTTCATCAAACCGATCTGGCGAACTGCTCTACAGCAAATCATTTTCGACGTGCTCTATAACCGGCAAGAAGCATTCACTACAAAGGATTGCTTAGGATACTTATCGGAGGAATCCCGTTTCGGGGACGCCGATCCCACCCCACTCCAGAATAACCGGATGATCCTTCTTGCGGAAGACGATCCTATCAGTCGTACTGTGGCGGAGGAATTTCTACAGTTGGCCGGCTATCGCTACCAGACTGTCGGAGACGGACAACGGGCTTTAGAGGCCGCTCTCACTGGCCGGTTCGATCTGGTTCTAATGGATTGCCAGATGCCCGGCATGGACGGATTCTCCGCTTGCCGCGCAATTCGCCAGCATGAGCAAAATTCCGCCCCACTTACCAAGTGTGGGCGTCGCATCCCCATCGTTGCACTGACTGCCAACGCGCTGCAAGGAGACAGAGAGCGTTGCCTCGAATCCGGCATGGATGAATACCTCACTAAACCCCTCGATCCAAACAGACTATTTTCCGTACTCAGCAAGTACCTCAGTCCTGTGGCTAGTTCACCGTCTGCCGATCAACCGAACAACGTGCACGAAAGCGAGTTGCAAGATCAACTCGAAGATCGCGAGTACGCAGCATCACCTTTCGATTTCCGTTTGGCCACACAGCGTTGGAACGTGAAGCCGGAGATCGTGGTCCGCCTGATCGAAATGTTTCAGGAACAATTCGCATCCGTGCTTGAGCAAATTCGCGAAAGTATCTCACGCGGGCAAAAAGATGAAACCAAGCGTCTCGCCCACAGTCTCAAGGGGGCGGCCTCCTACGTCGCTGCCAGCCAAGTGTGGACACTTGCTGCTCACCTCGAAGCGGAAACGTACCGAGGCACGCTTGATGAAGTGAATGCACTCGTCGAACAACTCCATGTACAACTGGATCTTTGCAAGAGTTATTCACATGAACAATTGGCGGATTGCGTTGCGGCCGCCACAACCGTGTACTCAAAAACAGTGGGGCACAGCGATGCAAATCCTGATCGTTCACCGCAATAAAATGGTTTCTAACAGGCTGTCAAATATATTTTGTCGAAAGGACCAGAAACTGCCCATTGCTCACCACAACTGCAAGGCTCTGAAACTCCATGGAGCGGCCAAAAGACCGCATGGTGATTTCAGATCCGAACGATCGCCAACACTTTGCGAATTTGAAATCAGCCGTGAAAACGACAGCGTGATCGAATGCAGGACATTGTGGTTGCGTATTTACCCCGCACTATCGAGTTTAGTACAGGACCGTTCTGATCCGATGAACCGTCGGCGTATGCGAGGGCAAGCCAGCACATACAGGATTTGAAGACTGGGTGGAGATCAAACGACTGAATTTTGTTGGCTGGAGTCATCCCGATGAAGACCATCTTGATAGCCGACGACATGAAGCTGTGCTTGGAGTTGGTCGGCTCCATCCTTCGATCGGCGGGCTTCGATGTTCTCACAGCGACCGATGGGCACGAGATTTTCGACGTGCTCTCGACGCACGAAGTCGACCTGATTTTATTGGACATCATCATGCCCAAGACTGACGGAATCACGGTACTGAGTCGACTAAGAAAGGAACCTCGGTGGGCTGCTCTTCCCGTGATCCTCCTCAGCGATGCCGCGAACAAGGAATACATCAAGGCCGCCGCAAGGCTTGGTATCCACGGATATCTGTTGAAATCGGGGTTCAATGTGGATTCGCTTCTTTCCAGGGTTAAAGCAGCAATTGGCCCCAAAAAAGCGTCAGGAACAACGTGTAGCCCCAAAAAGCAGAACCTTGAGGGGGTGGACGATCGCAGTGCTTCAGGCACAGCGATGACCAGCGCCGACGTTCTGGACACCGTCCGCAAAAAACTGGAATTGAAGTCAGCTCCTCCGATACTTGGTTTGCTTCAATCCATGGGGTTTGGCAGCCGATCCACCCTGGACGAAATCGTCACAACAGTTCGACAAGATGCTGCTTTGACCTTAAAGATCATGAAGTATGCAAACTCTACCTACTATACAACAGGCCAGCCGGTTCAATCATTGACTGAGGCCATCCAGCGCATTGGACTCTCCGGACTCCGAAATGCTGCCACTGCTGTAGCAACAATGGAGCACTTTACTGATGAAGCTCCCAGTGGCTTGGTTCCTCAACGATTTTGGGAGCATTCTATCGCCACAGCAAAATTGGCTCAGGCAATCGGCGAATCGCTGGAGATGGAAGAATCGGATGATCTGTTTCTGGCAGGTCTATTGCATAACATTGGTAGAATGCTTTTAAGCAGTACACTGCCAACGCAATACAATCAGTTACTTGAAGCAACTCGCGAACAAGGCCTGATGCTCGAGCGAGGGGAAGAAGGCGCATTCGGGCTGACCAGTTCAGATATAACTGCCGCTGTACTCAGACATATGAAACTGTCGGATAGGATCGTTGTGGCAGCATCGCAGTTTCCGAGGAGCGACAGTCAGATCTCAACAGCTTCGCGAGAGGCATTGGTAGTTGCGCTAGCCAACCGCTTGACGCACGCAATGATGATAGGATGCAGCGGCGACCCGAAGCTGATACCATTTGCGAAAATTGCAAGCGCGCTTAGCCTTCAATCATACGCTATCGGAAGCTTAGCGAGGGAAGCAGCCAGACTCAGCGTTGAAACAACTACGCTATGTGCATGTATCTCTGGCGAGGAATTATTGGCACCCTTTGCCTCTGAAATCGCAGAAAACCAAACACCTTTATCTGTTGCGGTAGTTGCACAGGACAGGACGAATGGACCTTTCGCCCTGTTTTTGGAGAGGCTGGGATGGCTGAATGAACAGGAACCTGAGGTCGCGGTGGCGCATGCTGGAACGAATCAGGAACTGACTGAACTTCTTACGGAATTACCGCAGCTCGATGAGTATGCGGAAAAAAGACTGGGTATTGTATTGGCCATGGATGGGTCGGACATCTCGCGTCCCGACGAATTACTTAGTGATCGTCCGCACCGGTGGATTCAGCTGCCCAGCCGCTACAGCACTATTTTGGGAGCATTACAAGAACTAAGTGGATACTCACTGCAAGTCGCCACCTAACCCAACAACCTGTCGAAACACTCACAGTCCGCGTCGTGCTTCATAATTCGCGGACGACTTTAGTATCGCATCATCGGCCTGTGCAATCGAAAACGACAAGTCGGTCTTTTGATCGCTTTGGAGAACGTGCTCCGCTTAGCGAGACGGCCGTTTGGCGAATAGTCGATGCAACCGCCGGATCAAACCAGGCCCGATGCGCAAACAAAATCGCTAGGACAATTAACGTTCAGGGTTTCATTGACGATTTTTTTCAATATGAGGGTTTTCCGCATACGACGCTTTTCAGCCAGAACGATAGTTTTTATTCATAAACGCATTTTGACCGATAAGTCAAAACGGTGTACGCTTGGCTTGAAAACAACTCTGGAGGACTCAGCGATGCCGTGGAAAAAATCATTTGAAGAATCGGATGTGATCGACACCGTCATGAATGTATTCTGGAACAAGGGATACGAAGCGACATCGATTTCAGATTTGACGGAAGCTACGGGACTCAAAAGAGGAAGCCTGTACAACGCCTTTGGAGATGGCAAGCAGGAACTCTTCTTTCGGTCATTGAAGAAGTACGACACGGAACAAAGGTCGGCAATCCTGTTGCAGCTTGAGTCCATCGAAAGCCCGATGGCCGCCTTTGATACACTGTTCGACGCTCTCGTTCAACAGGCAATGGCTGACACCGAAAAAAAGGGTTGTTTGCTTGTCAACACGGCACTGAACATCACTCACCACGATGAAGCAGTGCGAAAGCTGGTCACCAAAGGCTTGGATGAGTTCGCTTCATTCTTTGAACGACTCATCAAGCGTGGTCAGAGTGCCGGTGAGATACCCGAATCGGTACAAGCCCGACCAACTGCCAAAACGCTGCTGACGCTTGTGGTCGGAATCCGTGTAATGAGCCGCGGTGTACTCAGTAGGACAGCTCTGAGACAAATCGCACAGCAGGCAAAAACCCTGATTTCCTGAGCGAATAGACCCGTTGAGTTTTTTTCTTGGAAAGAATTTTGACTGATCGTTCAAAATGTGCTACTATTATTAATAGTGGCAAGCACATTGCTCGTCACCGGGAGTATGCCTCCTGTTTTTTTGACATCGATTTTGACCAATTGGTCAAAACTATTTGGGGACAAGGCAATGACCCAGTTCACACGACATACTGCAGAAACCGCACCGGCCGCCAGCAAGCCTCTCATTGAAGGAATTCAGAAGGCTTACGGATTCCTCCCGAACCTGCTGGCAACGATGGCCGAATCGCCCGCGATGCTGGAAGGCTACACGACCCTCGCGGGAATCTTCGACAAGACAAGCCTGTCGGAGACAGAGCGTCAAATCATTCTCATGACCAACAATCGCCTCAACGGCTGCACCTACTGCATGGCAGCACACACGACGATTTCGCAGATGAAAGGTGTGCCCGAAGACGTCATTACGGCACTTCGCGAGAACACGCCAATCGCTGATACAAAGCTGGAAGCCCTGCGTGTCTTCGCTGAGAAAGTGAACACCAGCCGTGGCTGGCCGGAAGAAAGCGATGTGGAAGCGTTGCTATCCGCTGGCTACCCCAAGCAAACGGTCTTGGATGTTGTCCTCGGCACCGGTTTGAAGGTACTGTCGAACTACACTAATCATGTCGCGGAAACTCCCGTCGACGACGCCTTCGCAAGAAATGCATGGTCAAAAGAAGCATAACCAGCCAGGTAACCACGTGCGTGGGTAAACAACAACCATTTGCCCTTGCGCCCAAGCGATTGCCGATCGCTTGAGTCGGGCGATGTGGGCATCGAGATCATCGCGGCCGGTGCAAAAGGAAGCCGGTGCAGGACAGTCGGAAGCTAAAGCGTTACAAGAAGCGGTTTATCGTCGAGCGGACGATTTCATGGCTTCAAAACTTCAGGCGCCTGCGCATTCGTTGAGAGAAGTCCACGAAGCCGTTCCAAGGATTCTTGCACTTCGGATGCACATTCCTATTACTTCGAAAGGCTCTCGAATAGGCTCTAATCCGCGATAGTCAAATTTTCCCAGTAACTCGGATCGAGCCCCATTTTTCTACCTAGTTTCTCCATGATCAATATGGATGATGACGGAACCGATATATCAAACTCATACAACTGAGAACAGAGGTGGTCAAGAGCAATAAGATATTCTCCGGCTGTTATGTCCTCCCTAAGGAATTCTATTTGTTCCGATGGCAACTTGCCGACAAAAAGATCAACTAGTTGCCGCAAACTATCTCTCATTTCTCGCCATTTCATGATACAGCTCCCAATTGTTTCCACTAAAACCTATCTTCTAAGCTATTTGCAATGCTCGACATAGCATAAATGCTCCCGCAACTGACAAGTTTAGAGTCCGATTGTGGCAGCCCATTACTCTTCGCTAGTCAACAGTTTCCTGAATCAGCCGGAAAACAGACTCGAATTCGATGACGATCTGCGGCGCATAAAATCAGCCAGGCAACTGGACGACACTCACGCGCAATGCACAACGAGCATCCCAATAAACTACTAGGCGCGATCATTGCACGCCGCGTTACGGCACCGCAACAATTGAGAGAGAATAAGTGTAAAGTTTTGACCAAGTACTTCCGTGCTCTTCACCTTCAAGTATCCCCCAGAGTTCAGAAGTAGACACGTCATCCCTCCTCAGTGACTCATACCATAACCGAAATTAGGCATAGAATTTCAGTAGTGCCGTGCAAATTGCCGTGTACTGCTGAACTTAAAGCTTGCATTCACTATGCGGTACAAGACTAGCGTTTGCAAATTCATAATCGCCCAGCGAAGCAACTAGGCGATCGGAGAAATAGATCGAAACTCCGCAACCTGGAATACAAAACACATCACTGCCATCCCAGCCTGATTCGTCCATATAGATTCCATCATAGCCATTCAAGGAATTTCCTCTGCGGACTGCCTTACTTCGTTCTTCGTCGAATTCTCCACCTCTTCCAAATATCTGCACACCCTTGAAGTCACGAAGCGGTTTGTTTTCTAACGTCACTTGTACATCATAAGTCTTAAAACCTGTCGCTTTACACGCCTCGAGCGCCTTAGCAAACCTGCTCGACCAAGCAGCATAGGACAAAAGATCGCCCGGCTTGCTCCCCGACTTAATAGGATAATGGAGGTCTGCTGAAGGAATGGACTCACCGAGCATGATTTTCCAGTAATCCTTCGGAAAA
>JANQHN010000316.1 GCA_028282665.1 Phycisphaerae bacterium
ACGTGGTCACCGGCATCCGCCAGGTCGTCGTCCCCGTTGTTGTCGTAACCGACTTTGAATTGCTCGAACTTCGCATCCCAGCCGGACAGGCCCACCGCACCGTAGGCCAGGCTGCCCGCCCACGGCGGGAACAGCATCTGATCGTCGTTGTAATAGATGTTGATCGTGTTGCCGGCAAGGTCCACCAAGCCTATGGCGTTGAAGTTGGCATCCTGCACGTAGTGGTTATCCCTAAATCCGATCTTGTATATTTTGACTAATTGTCCGGTTCCAGGAAACGCTACGAAACAAGGAGTTCGCAAAATCTCTTAATCGCCTGAATCACCTCTCCGGACAGTTTAGGGATAAGTTTTAGCGAAAGTTTTTTCTCTGTATCTCCCTCTTTGTGTTTGGGATCTGAATTCCACATTCCGGACATTTACCAGAGACATTGCCTGTGAGGTTATATCCACAGGAAACACATTCCGAAAGCATCGGGGCCTTCTTTTGTGACCACAGCTTGCACTGAAAATACAGAAGCACTCCGAACAACAAACCGAAGATGGCGGGGAACATGGGATCAAGAAGCACTGCATAGAATAGTCCTGTGGTCGGTGAAAGAGTGAGCAGACGAAGGTCTCTTGTGCAGTATTCATATACAAAAATACCGAGGCCCAGGCTGGGGGGAAAAACTGCCGGCCAGAATGCACCCCTGAACCTTTCGGCTGATGCCCTTCGAAGTGCGATTTGGCTCCAGCCCCAAAGCGACCAATACAAAGTCCAAACCAGCATTGCCTCCATTATCACTGAAGTCATTAGACCAGAGTATGCATTCGATACTCCAAAGAATCGAGGAAAATATAGCCAATTTTGCAACGCTGCATGGAGGATGAGTACAATAAAACTTCCACTAATAGCGATCTTGCTTCTACGGCATGTGGGATTCCATAACAAGATATAACATACTCCCATTGGAAAACAGTGCGATGTTTTGTGAACAAATCTGCGTGTCGCCTACCTCAAAGCACCTTGTGCGTAAGAACGCACATCCGAAGCAAAAGAACCCCAGGAATAGGTTGGTTGATCTCTCACCGCGAATGCGCATTCGCTTGAAACTCTAGGAGCCACGAGATTATCTGTTCGACAATAAATCGTCTCTTTTGAATCTCGGTATCTTGCCATCTCACGCTCGGCTTATTCCTACGCTAGCCGTAATGCGACTCGATTGTCTCAGTACCCACACCGCCGATTGCTTCATCCAGATCATCGCTGCTATAAACCTTGTCGTCGATGATTCGTACGGTTTCTTATCCGTCAGTATAAGATTAACTAAGTCCTGGATCAACTTGGTCTCGTGGCGTCGGACTGAGACCGTGTCGGCCGACACATTAAAATAGCATTCATAAAATTTGTACGTGCCGCGATTATCAAAGGGCATGAACTCCTCCGCATAATACGCCCCATGGAATCGTCTTGTCACTACTATTCTCCTGTGCAATCGGCCCTCGCATCCTCAGCGGATTGCTGGCAGAATGTGGCTTGCTCAATGCATTCCCATGTTTCGGGTAGCACGATTGATTCGCCAATGACGACGCAGATAGCCATGCAAGCAGCTACGCATGTCTTGTTTCCCCGACACCAAACCGAACATGCAAAACCACAGGTTCCTATGATCGCCGGCTGAGCAATCCAAGGACCACTTGCACCAATGCATCGATTGAATCCACTATTACATTCGAGAATTCGACATTTAAACATGCAAGTGCAGAGAATTTCAGTATCCATGCATTCCGGATCACACCTATCCATACAAGCCAAGCCCTGAGGATCGAGCATTCGATGGGGATTGAATGAAAGATAACCTGTAAGATTCATACCATCAAGGTATTGATATGAAGGAAAGGGCTGCGCCAAATGGCCGTCCGCGCCGCATCCCAGCGGGTCCCGTTGCATGAATCTCTTTTGTATCGGGTTGTATTGCCGCGCTCTGTTCTGGTAGCTACCGATTTCGGCGTCGTAGTAGAGTCCTTGGTGGCCGAAGGGGTTTCCGAGCGCCGAGTACCTTCGCACGGGGTGCCGCGCGTTGCCGGCTTCGAGTACATCGAAGAGTGTCCCGTCTGCCGCGTCGTAGTCGCCGTCGAAGTCCAGGTCGACCACCCGGCAATCGCCGGACATCGTCGTGCAGGTGACGCCCGGCGTACCTTTGTCAGTGGCGTCCACGTCACCGTCGCCGTCGCGATCGCCGTAGCCCGATACCTGATGCACCGTCATCTCGCCGTACGGCGTGTAGACGTACCGCTCCACGACCTTACCGGCCAGGTCCGTCAATCCTATGACATTGAAATTAGCGTCCTGCATGTAGTACAAACGCCCCTTGCCCTTCGCGATCATCAGGACCGGGTTATCGATGTATCGCGTGCCGTAGATAAACTGAGTGGTCAGGTTCCCCGATCCGTCGTTAATCTGAATGAGCTTGTGTCCATCATAAAAATAAACATAAGTCCCATCAAGGTCGCCGGCGTTCGTCACCGTCTTGCTGAGTCGCCGGCCTAACCCGTCGAACTCGGCCGCGTGGATCACGACGTCCTCCTGGGCGTCGTCTTTCGTAATCACCTTGACGAGCCGGTTCCACGCGTCGTACTGATACACGAACCGGTCGTCCGAAATCAGATTCCCCGCCTTGTCGTGCACGAACGTCACAGACGTCGAACCGAACTCCTCATCCATATAAAGGTCATCGCCCGCATCGGCGATGTCGTCATCCGCGTTGTTGTCGATACCGATCTTGATATCGTCAAACTTCGGATTCTGACCGCCCATCGCAAACGCGCCCGCGGAAACGTCCGCGTCCAGCGCACTGATCTCAAGCGTACCGTCCACCCAGACTTTGATGC
>JANQHN010000371.1 GCA_028282665.1 Phycisphaerae bacterium
GATTCGCTCAACACTATCACCATACTTTGAGAAGAAAGCAATTGTTCGAGGACGAGGTTCGTGCGGGCAGGCGTCCGCCCCAACCCCGCAGAAAAAAACCCAGAAAGTCATGACCATTTTGTGGCGACCGCGCCTTGCCATGTCGGAATCTGTACGCAGCCATAGCTGGAATTGTTCTGAACGGTTCGTAGCTGGTTCGATCAAAGGAGAGGGGGGAACGTTCCACGAGTGGGTTTTCCGCGGTGTGAAATGTGGTGTAAGGCACTGCGCCCAATAAAAACTTGTGTTAGCCCGTTACATCTATGTAACCTGCCGCAAGTCCGCCTTTGACCGAACGCGGACAATTCTGTAGCCTGTTTGTTCTTTTGTGCCTTTTCGTGCGGGAGCGATGTGGCTCAACATGTCCGCACGACATGGGCCTGGATGCACTTTATTGGGATTCGCAACGAAGAGGACTGGTGAAGTATGATGCGGAAAAATAACGTCTTTTGCCTGTTGACGATTTTCCTGCTGAGCGTATCGGTAGGGGTCGCTCAGGAGCCCCCGGCCAAGAAATCCGGCACGTCAAGCGAGGCGAAGTCCTCGACCGAATCCAAGAAGCCTCGAATAAGCTCGGCAGCGACGGCTGAGGAAGCGCAGCAAAAGCAGCAGGCCAAGAGTCCCGAGCAAGCCGATCCTAAAAAGACCCTGCCACCCACCGAAGCAAAACCCGTTAAGAAAGATGAGGAAATCGTAGCGGCAACAATCGATGGTGAGCCTGTGATGCTTAGCGAAGCCCGCAAGGCATTCGAAGAAGCGATCAGCCAACAGTCCCGGGCTGTCGCGGTTCCTGAGAACATCAAAGAGCAGATGTGGGCTGGCAACCGCGATCAAATCGTCAAAGCAACGGTCAACAGCCACATTCTGAATAAAGAAGCGAAAACGGCGGGTATTGAGGTCACCGACGAATACGCCCAAGCTGAATTCAACAAGCGGCTTGAATTCCACCTTAAGCGGACGGCCCAGTCGCGCGAGCAGTTCGGTGAACAGATTCAGCGATCAACCGGTTCGACGCTGGAAGAGTTCATCAAAAATCAGGTTTCGAGTGAAACCTATCGATTAGGACTTCTACACGCTTTATACCTCGAGCACAAATATCCGGATGACTTCAAGGTAACGGATGAAGAGGTAGAAAAACGCTACCAAGAGAATCTTGTAACCATCTGGGCGAAAGACGCTAAAGTCCGCGCAAGCCATATTCTGATTAAGTGCGAGGAAAACGTCACTGAAGAGCAGGAGGCGGAAGCTCGTAAACAGGCTGAGGACCTGTTCAAGCTGGTCAAAGCGCCAGATGCCGATTTTGCTGCAATCGCCAAAGAGCATTCCGGGTGCCCCTCGGCGGCTCAAGGTGGCGATCTGAATTGGTTCGGGCGTGGCCGAATGGTCCCCGCCTTCGAAGAAACCGCATTTGCGATGAACAAGGGCGACATTAGTAACGTGATTCGTACACAGTTCGGCTTTCACATTATCAAGCTCACGGATAAACAGGATGCCCACACGATTGCACTCGATGAGGTGAAAGATCTCATCGCAAACGATATTAGGCTTTCCAAGATCAAGGAGCAGTTTAACCAGAAGGTCGAGCAAATCACCTCCAAGTACACGATCGAATTCGCGGAGCTGCCGGCGATCACGCCGCTAACACCTTCCACGCCGCAGGCTTCACCGCGCATCGTACCTGTTCCCAAAGAAGTAAAGACTGAAAAAGTGGAGCCCAAAAAAGTCGAACAGCCGATCAATCCGCCCAAGCCGGATCCGAACAAGCCAGCGAAGTAATAGTTGTGTAGGTCAAAAAGCACGCAAAGCAGGTTACGCATGAGCGAGTTCATGCGTAACCTGTCGTTTTTTGGCTGCGATTCGTATCGTTGAGAATGCCTGCCGCACGGTACGCACTTTATTAATGGTGTTCAGCTAGAGCAAGCTCTATCCAGATGTAGCGTCCAGCACCGTGTTTCGTGCTGCCGGCAAGTCAGCATTGAATGCTACGTTTGAATTGAAACTGCTATAAAGCAGGTATTCCATTCGAGGTTTCATTCATCCAATATGCTGTGAAATAAGGTTTTGCAGGTTTTGGGAGAGAAAAGGAGTTTTGGTTTTCTTTGCATTTGCCACCCTAACATTTTACGAATATAATTCTGTCGAAGCAGGTACAAGTCATGAAGCTTCGACAGATCGACAATCCACCGAACCCATACGATTTCATTCATGCGGAGTGGCTCGAACCGCCGCCGCTGGCTAAGCTCACGGTATACGAAGAGCAGGCTCGGTCGATTCTTTCAACCAACAACAGCCCGGACATTCCTTTTCGCTATAGCGTCAATCCGTATCGCGGTTGTCAACACGCTTGTGCTTATTGTTACGCGCGTCCTTGCCATGAATATTTGGGTATGGGAGCGGGTACGGATTTTGATACGAAGCTTGTGGTTAAGGTCAACGCGCCGGGATTGTTGCGCAACGCGTTGTCCCGCAAGAGTTGGACACGTGAGACTATCGAATTTTCAGGGATCACCGACTGCTATCAGCCGCTTGAGGCATCATACGCCCTGACACGCCAATGCCTGGAAGTATGTCGAGATTTTTGCAACCCGATAGGGCTGATTACGAAGGCTTACTTGGTCGTCCGCGATGCGAAACTGCTTGCGGATTTAGACCGTCTGGCTGGAGCGCACGTTTGCATCAGCATTCCATTCGCCGATGCGAAAGTCGCCGCCGCCCTCGAACCGCAAGTATCACCGCCGGCGAGGCGTTTCGAAGCGGTGCGATGTTTGGCTGAGGCGGGTGTACCTGTCTCCGTGATGGTCGCGCCTATTATTCCCGGCCTGAGCGACCAGCACATTCCTGAGATTCTGCAGCGGGCTGCTGAGGCCGGGGCGTGTTCCGCCTGGTACACACTTTTGCGATTGCCGGGCAGCGTCGAGTCAGTATTCGTGTCACGCCTCAAGAATGCGTTGCCGTTGCGGGCAGAGGCGATTTTGCACAGGCTTCGGGAAATGCGCGGTGGAGCGCTGGACGAAGGCAAATTCCACAAGCGAATGACCGGGAATGGTCCTTACTGGAATGCGGTTGTGTCGCTGTTTGAGCTTTGGAAAAAGCGTACCGGTCTGGATCGCCGGCCGCGGACCGCTCCCGATCGAACAGTGCACTTCAAATCCGCAGCTACTTCCTGCGATTCGTCTCCCAGTGAAAGTGAATTCGTCCGTGGTTGTTCGCCTGGACTGTTTGCCCCGCATTCGTCTTCAGACCAGAAGGAGCGCCAGCTTTCACTTTTCGAGTGAGCATGCGCACTACATGCCTGCTGCGCAGTTGTGTCTGTCGTATAGCTGGCTCCAAAGTTCAATTGTTGGTACGATTTCAATTGGATACGTGGGTGGATGTGATTGGTCGTCGGCGTAGGGGCAAACTGTCTTCGTGCGACATCCGCCGATGATCCACGGGTATAGATACGCGCCACCGTAGCTCAGTTGGCAGAGCAGCGGTTTTGTAAACCGCAGGTCAACGGTTCGAGTCCGTTCGGTGGCTTTTTCGATAAGCCAGCTAGAATCAGCCGCCTATGAT
>JANQHN010000160.1 GCA_028282665.1 Phycisphaerae bacterium
ACATGCCTCGGCATGTGGAATGCGTTGATTGCCACAACCCGCACGGAGTGAGTCCCGCGCTGCACGTTCCGCTTTCCGCACCACGTACGGTCCCGCCTATTGGCGCCACGATGCGTTTCGTAAGCGGAGTGAATCGAAGTGGTGGAAAAGTCGAGTCCGCCCGCTTTGAATACGAAGTCTGCTTTAAATGTCATTCGTACGGTACGGCAATCTCAACAAGCAGGCCTCGCATTTCACGGCAAATCACGCAACAGAATACCTTGCTCGAGTTCCAACCCACCAACCCCTCGTTTCATCCGGTAATAAGCCCACGGAACAACGATGAGGTTGTCAGCTTGCGAGGTTCTTGGCGAGTCGGTTCGGTGCTTCGTTGCACGGACTGTCACAACTCGGACAGCGCGGCGGATCGAGGCTTTGGCAGTGCCCGTGGTCCGCACGGTTCGATTCACGAACCGCTCCTTATCGAGAATTACGACACGGCCGATTATACGACTGAAAGCAATCGTGCGTACGCACTGTGCTACCGGTGTCACGATCGCCAAAGCATCCTGGCGGATGAGAGCTTCCCGCTGCACAGTGAACACGTGGTGCGCGGTCGCACGCCCTGTTCCGCGTGTCACGACGCGCACGGCGTGAGCAGACTTCAAGGCAACGCGCGAAATCACAGCCATTTGATCAACTTCGACCGATCCATCGTCACACCGGCCTCGGGCGGCTTGCGAAGTCGTATTGTGTACGAAGATCAAGGCCGGAGGACGGGAAGTTGTACCTTAACGTGTCACGGCGTGACACACGTAAACTTTACGTACGAACCGTAAACCACCTTCACGCATGGGGGTGATCGATGAACAAAAAACAAAACATTATACTTTCATTTTTAACCCTTTTGACCTTTGGAACGATGTGTTGCGTAGTCGCAGCTCAGGAAGCGGAAAAAACGGAAACCGGATCCGCCGTAACGTCAGAAGAACAAAAATCGCCGAATTCAGATGGGACTACGCAGCGTTTGAACAGCAACGCGACTGCATCTGACCCACTCCAAACCTATTACTCCGGCGTTTTGGGTGGCGCACACGATTTTTCCGATCGCATGGCCGGCTCAGGCGACGCCTGCAAAGCCTGCCACGTACCGCACATCAACGCCCTTCGTCCAAAGATTGCGGATTTGAATAAAGATGCAGACGCAAAAGCAGCACCGGAGCCAAACTTCGAAATGTTTCGCATCCCCGGTCAGCGTCGCATTTTTGCGCCGGACGCTTACACCCCTGGACCGTCAAGTCTGGTATGCATGGGCTGTCACGATGGTACGGTAGCAACCTCGACATTCGGATCGTCACACGCGATGCTCGCGGGAGTGCGTGAAGGTTTCCAAGTACCTGATGATTTCGTATGGCGCGATCACCCGATCGGAGTGAAGTACCCTGCAGCCAATCGCGACTATCATCCCACTTCGCACGTTGAAGCCAGGGGCATACCTCTACCGGATGGTCGAATCGAGTGCATCTCCTGCCACGATCCGCACAATCGGGCAGGCCTACCGGCCATGCTGGCCACAGAAAATCGACGAAGCGCCCTTTGTTTGACGTGTCATAAGAAATGAAAGCCATACACTCCTACATGCTAATTGGGCTCACCGGCGTTGCGATTCTGTTCGCTGTGGGGTGCGGCTCCGCCGAAAAAGTCGAGCGGGAAAAATGGATTCCGATTCGCCAAGTTAAGGGACCGGGCAACATGCGCCTGGAAGTTTACGGCAATTTGTTCGACCAATTGCCAACATATACGCCGCAATCTTCCTTCGAACGGTTTCTTTACGGGCCTGACGCAGGTGGATCCCCCATCCTGCGTACACCGCAGGGCCTGGCGACTTTTTCCCCCTCCGACACCCTGCTCGTTTGCGACCAGGGGCAGCAAACAGTTATCGCCATCAACCTTTTCACTGGCCAGATGT
>JANQHN010000166.1 GCA_028282665.1 Phycisphaerae bacterium
GCCGTGCGCCCAGACTCAGGGTAATCGGGCGGGGTGGGGTCGGGCTCGAGAACATCGATGTTGAAGCAGCTCATGCGCGCGGGGTGACAGTGGTGTACACGCCAGCTGCCGCGACCGACGCCGTGGCGGACTTGACCGTGGGTATGCTCATTAACCTTGAGCGCCGCCTGTTTGAAGTGGATGGTTTGGTGCGTGTGGGGAAATTTGCTCATGGTCGAAGTCTGCATCGCGGGCGTGAGTTGTCCACACTAACATTGGGGATCGTCGGGCTTGGGCGTATCGGTCGGTCGGTCGCCCGGCGGATGCATCGTGGGTTTGGGACCACGATTCTTTACAACGATATCGTATCGCCCGGCCTGCTGGATTTTATGGCGACGCCCGTTTCCAAAGAGGAATTGTACGCGCGTTCCGATTATGTAAGCCTCCACGTTCCACTGAACGATGAAACGCGGCATCTCGTTGATGTTTCTTCCCTTGCGGCATTCAAACCTGGCAGTGGCCTGATTAACACATCCCGTGGTGGAGTGGTCGATACAGATGCGATGTTGCGTGCACTGAACGATGGTCAGTTGTCCGGCGCCGCGTTGGACGTGTTCGATTCAGAGCCGCCGCTTGTAGATTCGCCGCTGCTGTCCTGTCAAAAAGTACTGCTGACCGCCCACATCGGCGCGAGGACTATCGGTGGTCTGCGTCGAATGAACGAAGTTGTGGATGACGTCGTCCGTGTACTGCGTGGTGAGCGACCGGCGTTCGCGATTTAACGGTTGGCTGTGTCACGATGCCGTAACGATCGCTAGCGGTCGCGTTTGTTTGCGCGATTCATCTCGTCTGTTGCCGTCATACCCTTTGGAAAACAAACCGTGTGATGCTAGATTTTGCATTGTGATGAGCTTCGGCGGATTGTGAGGCCGGCTGTGACAGGAGCGGGCGTGCGGCATCGTCAAGTAGGGAGACACGAAGAATCGATTCAAGTAAAAGGACGAATGTTCATGATGAAAAAGACACACGTGGCAGGTGTAATGGTTTTGGTGCTTTGGATAGCCTGCCTGGCGCAGGCGCAGCCGTCGGACAATCCAGGCGACTGGAAGATTCGCATGCGGCGCTCGCCCGTGGTCGAAGTCTATCAGCAGGCAAGGGATTCGCTGGTGAACTTCTCCGCCACTGAGCGTGTGGTTGTGGAGCGGTGGGGTGTGAGCCTGTTTGGGGATGTCTTTCGCGTGCCGGCGGAGCAGTCGCAACGAAGCGTGGGCAGCGGTTTCGTGATTCATGAAAACGGGTACATCGCGACAAATGCGCACGTGGTTTCTTCCGGTTCGGAGTTGGTTGCGACGTTCGCGGACGGCAGCGAGTACGAGGCGCGTGTCGTAGCCCGCGACACTGAGCGCGACTTGGCCGTGGTGAAGGTCAATCCCGACAAGCCTTTGAAACCGATCAAGTTGGGACGAAGTAACGATCTGATGATTGGGGAGCAGACCATCGCGATCGGCAACCCGGTTGGTCTGCAGAATTCAGTGACAACAGGTGTCATCAGTGCGTTGCATCGTGAGTTGCCCATCGGTGGAAATGTGGTCTACCGTGACGTCATTCAGACAGACGCCAGCATCAATCCAGGCAATTCCGGCGGACCGTTGTTGAATATCTTGGGTGAACTCATTGGTATCAACACCGCGATTCGCACCGATGCGCAGAACATCGGATTTGCGATTCCCGTAGATCAGCTGCATGATGTGTTGCCCGACATGCTCAATCCGGAAACGCTAAACCAAGTCAATTTGGGTATTCGCATCAGCGGCAAACAGCCAGGACTGGTGATTGGCGTGAAAGAAGGATCGCCTGCGGATGAGGCGGGGATCGAATTGGGCGATCGCATTCTGAATGTCGATGGTGAGCCGATTCAACGCGGTGTGGATTTTTACGTACAGATGCTGAGCAGGCAGGCGGGCGATACCGCGAAAGTGCGTTTAGCGCGAGGTGAGAAGGCGTTGGTCAAGATACTTCAACTCGAACCGGCACCGATTCCGGATGGTCCGCGTTTGGCACGGGAACTGATCGGCGTAACCGTGGCGAATGCGAATGAGGACGTCGCACGGCGGTTAGGTTGGCCTAAGCTGAACGGTGTGATTGTGATCGCGGTGGAGAAAAAGAGCCCGGCGGACCGTGCGGACATCAGGCCTGGCGATCTGATGGTGTCTATGGGACAGTATTGGCTTGTGGATGTGAATCAGGTAGGGCGGTTGCTGAGTCAGGCGGAATCGGGGGATCCGATCGACATTGGCATTCGTCGAAAAGTACGGGGTCGGCTGTATGGCGGGGAGGTTCGACTTTATGCCCGATGAGCTGCGGGAGGAGTATGGAAATAGCGGTTTCGAAGCTCCCGCATACCATGATCAACCGCGGGACGTTTCGTCTATTCCCAAAGAAGTAAAGGTGAAGCTGGGCGAGCAACAACTTGAAATCTATTGGCGTGATGGGGGAGTTAGCGCCTTTTCTTTGCCACTGCTTCGCAGGCACTGTCCCTGTGCCTCCTGTCGTGCGGAACGTCGCAATCAGAGTTCGAATCCTCTTAATGTTCTGAAATCAGATCCAGATTCCGTGTGTGCGTTGGCCGCGAAGCTGGTGGGTTCGTATGCAATTCGTTTTGATTTTTCAGACGGGCATAACACGGGTATTTTCGATTTTCGTTACCTGCGTGAATTGGATGCGCTCAGGTAACGCAAACGATCTCAATTCAGTCTAATCGGAGCACCAAGACACACGCCCGATAACGCGCTTTGGCCTCTCCTGCAGGAGGCGGTTGCCGTTTGATTGTAGTATTTTGCAAAAGAACCGATTCCGGTGAACTCCTCCTTTGCATTATTCGTAGCAAAAGTCTTGAAGCGGGCGCCCCGCGTGCGTGCGAGCGCTTTTTATCTTATGAAAGAACAGTTTGATTTTGGTGCACAGGCCCGATATCATCAAGCGACAGACGGATAAACGAGTTGGTGTCGGTTGGGCCTGCCCGTGATTCACGTGTGTGCGTGTTCGCTCGCCGCGAAGTGACGCGCATCATTCAGCGCAAGAAAGTTACTTGCTCGAAATGCCTCAGGTTTTCAATGGCGAAACTACTTATCATTCATAGCAGCCGGTCTGCCAGGAAGTTTTTGAGCAGTCGTGCCGGCGTGCATCATACAGTCAAAGTGATGGAAGATGTGTTGTCGGGCATGAAGGCAATTCCGCCGTTTAGGCCTGATGTGCTCATCATGGAGATGGATCCTCGTAACATGCAGGCGATGGATCTGCTGCGTCGTCTGAAAGAAAAGCGTATCAAGACGCCGGTGATCCTTGTTGGCCCGGCTGGAGCGGGCGTGCTTGCGCCGATGGCAAAAAAACTCGGTGCAAACGAGTTCGTCGAGTATCCTATGGAGCAGGATACTTTTGACCAAGTGATCGCCAATGCACTGCAAACCGATCAGGAGGAAACCGGCGATCTTCCCGCCATCACCGAAGAAGAACGAAACGCGAATCTCTCGGAGTTGGAGAAGAGCCTCAACCGGCATATGGTGTGCGTCGCGGGCAAGAACCAAGTATACATCCAGTCGTTGATTATTAGTGCCGGGCGTACGAGTAAGCCGCGCATTGCATTGAAATGTCCGCTCAGAAAGCAGTTTGGTTACAGGCCTGATGTATACTACGAATACATTCGCGACGTTTGTTGCAGCGATCCCTCGGGCTGCGCCGCCTATCAGGAATTTGCCGCACGCAACACAGCCTGACGAATACTCCGCGCAGTTCGTGCATAGGTAAGGGTAAACCCTGGCTTAGGCATCAGGCTGGTTACGGTATAGTTCGTCTGGTACACTCCGATTTCCATCAGTTAGGTATGGGAGTCGAGCATGTCAACGACGAATTCTCGCCCGGTCATTAGTAACGTCGGTCACAAATACCTTCGGCTGCATCTTACGCCGGACCTTGGCCCGATTCGGCTGCGCAAGCTCCTGGATTATTTCAAATCGGTCGATCGAATCATGAACGCCACGCAGGCGGAGTTGACCTGTGTGGAAGGCATCGGTCCTAAGATCGCCAAATCGATTACTCAAGGACCCGATGCGAAGCAAGTAGGCATCGAGATCGAGCGTGCGGAGAGGTGTGGAGGGCGCATTTACTGCGTCGCGGATGATGATTACCCGGCTTCTTTATTGCAAATCCCTGATCCGCCGACGTGCCTTTACGTAAAAGGTGCGATCGAACCGGCCGACGCCGTTTCCGTAGGCGTCGTGGGAACGCGCCGGTGTTCGCGGTATGGCCTCGAGCAGGCGGAGCGGTTTTCGGAGTTGCTCGCCGGCGCGGGGTTTACGATTGTCTCGGGGCTCGCGCGGGGAATCGACGGTGCAGCCCATCGTGGCGCGTTGGCCGCAGGAGGCAGAACGATTGCTGTCCTAGGCCACGGTTTGGGGCAAGTGTATCCTCCCGAACATCAGGAACTTGCCTCTCGCATCGTGCAGACGGGCAGCGGGGCACTAATGAGTGAGCTGGCGGTGAACATTGGTCCTGATCCGAAGAACTTTCCACGGCGCAATCGAATTGTGGTGGGTTTGTCGTTGGGGGTGATCATTGTGGAGGCGGGTAAACGGAGTGGCGCGCTTATCACAGCACGATTAGCCAACGAATACAACCGCGAAGTTTTTGCCGTTCCCGGACGAATCGACGATGTGGAACGCACCGTGGGGACCAATGGTTTGATCCGTGATGGCAAAGCGAAGCTCATTACCTGCCTCGACGATGTGCTCGATGAACTTCAGGAGGTAGGTGAAATCATGCGCGCTTCCACGGGTCTTGGGGCCGCAAAACCTGCGGAGACATCAACGCCCACACCGCAGAAGGCGCCGGCAGGCTTCCGGCAATCTCCCTCACTCAAGACAAATCTCTCTTTCGAGGAACAGTCGGCACTTTCCGCCGTAATGGATGGAGAAGAGGACATTGACTCGATCTCGATTCGTACGAATCTGGAATCCTCACGCCTGCTAGCGGCGATGACGACGCTGCAGCTTCGCGGGCTGATTAAACAAGTCCCTGGTGGGCGATTCATCCCACGAGAAAGGTCGATCGCGTGAATGAGAAAGAAGCTGTAGAGACTCCGCAGTCGGATGCGCCTCGTATTGCGGAGCGAGTTGTTCGAACGTTTTATTCTTTTGTTTGGTTGTGTACGTTGGGCATCGCTTGGGGTGTGATGTGCATATGGGCGAGCGAATATCACTGGCTCTTCGATTTGGCGTCTCACTTCCAGGCTTATTATGGTGTCTCGTTATTGGTTGCGGCGATCGCTTTCGCGATTGGTCGTCGGTGGATCGGCGTGATCGTAAGTTTTGTCTTCGCAATGGCGGCGCTGTCCGCCGTTTGCGGTGCCTATGGCGGGAGGGAGGCGGTACATCCCGACGCGAAAACCTATCGCGCAGTGTACGCCAACATATGGGGATCAAATCGTCAGCATCAGAAGATCATTGGCTTTCTAAAAGACGTCGACGCGGATTTTGTGGTGCTTGCGGAGGTTCAGCCGCCGCATATCGACGAACTTGCCGGCGCTTCCCTTAACTATCCGCACGTCGTCGCTCAGCCTCGCACGGACTATTTCGGGATAGCGCTGTATAGCAAGTTTCCGTTTCTTGGATCGGGGATTACGACTTTTGGCGATACCGCGCTACCCGGGATTGATGTGTACATGGATGTCGAAGGTCGTGTGCTTAAGGTTATCGGGGCGCATCCGCCTCCACCTCCAAAGGGACGTTATCCAACAAGGCGAAACGAGCAAATCAAAGCCATTTCTCGGGAAGCGCGCAAAGCGACGACACCCGTCATGTTGCTCGCGGATTTGAACCTCACGCCGTGGTCGTACTTTTTTCGTGAATTGCTCCGTAAGGGAA
>JANQHN010000070.1 GCA_028282665.1 Phycisphaerae bacterium
TGACGAGTGGAGTTTTCGGCTACCTTGCTGACTACGCATTATGGTGCGTTTGTTTCACTTCGCTGCTTGTCCACACTTGGTGTTTCTTCAAACTCTTCCCCAGAAAACGCCGGCCTCGACTTCGCCTTGTGCTGGGGAACTTACTGGTCTTTTCCTCCATGCTTGGAGCCGTCGCTTTGATGGCGGAGACGTACTTGCGGTTCCTGAGCGTCAAGACGGACGCTTTCGGCATGACGCTCGCCGCTCAGCGGTGGTTCGTCTTATACACGGACATGAACTCGCTCGAATGTCGCGACGCCGAATGGAACATGGCCAAGCCGGAAGGAGTGTATCGGATTGCATTTGTGGGCGATTCGTTCACCTATGGATGGGGAATTGAAAGAGAAGAGGATCGATTCTCCGACATCATCGAGAAACGATTGAACGCGGCGGCCAACTCACTGACCGCCCTGCCGTCCATTTCTTTGGTGGAAGTGCTCAATGTCGCAAAACCCGGCTGGGGAACCGGTGATGAGTACGAACCGATTTGCGACATGATAGAGCATTACGGCGTCGACGAAGTCGTTTTGTGCATCACCCCAAACGATATCGAGAAACTTATCCCCCGTGAAGCCGGTAACGACCCCACCGCCCCCCCCGTTCCCAAATTGTTCAACACGGATAGTTCCGCTTTGGTTGAGTATCTGTTTCGCAGAATCCATTCACCGAGAGTGAAAACGGTGCGCGGGTACCACGACTGGCTTTACGAGGGCTACCAGGACGAGCGCGTGTGGGCAGCGCAACAGACGGCGTTAGGGCGAATCATTTCGCTTTGCGGGGAAACGGGTGTGACGCTACGTGCGGTCGTTCTTCCGTTTATGAAAACAGGCGGAACGATTTACAATGCCGAGCGTGTGCATCAGCTGTACCTCGCGTTCCTGGAATTAAATCGCGTGCCTGCCGTGAGCGCATTGCCTATGCTAAAAGGTCGAAAAGGCGATACACTGATTGTCAATCGCGATGATCCGCACCCCAACGAAAAAGCCAATGCACTTTTTGCTGATGTAATCTGGCAGGCATTTTACCAACCGGCCGCAACGACAGACGAATAATGATCCCTGTTCGTCGGCTCAGGGTTGTGCCTGTTTTTTATCGACCTCGTGCAGCGTGACGAAACCAAGGCCCGCATCTGCAATTGCTTGTTGCCCGGCGTTAGAAAGTACAAAGCGAAGGAAATCGCGTGCGTCGCCTTTCGGCTGGCCGGCAAAACAAAAATAAACATACTGCACCAGCGGGTACTCTCTCGAACGAATGGTTTTCGTAGTCGGCGTGACGGCGGGAGTGTCGTCACTTGCTTTGATGGGAACGACTTTCAAATCCGATTCGAAATCCCATTGGACCATACCAATCGCAAGGTAATCGTTCTCAACATCAGCAACAACTTTCGCCGAATTCAAAAAGAGCTCTCGCGCGAGGGTGAACCCCCCTTTCTTGATCGCAAGTCGCTGTACAACGTCCGGAGCGCCCGTGTGGTCCTTGAGCATGGATCGGTGAATAAGTGGATAATAGTCTGCGGGCAACTCGGGGATCGTGATGCCGAGGCTGGTCCATTCATTGATTTCGCCCGTGTAGACCCGCCCCACTTGTTCCAAGGTTAGTTCGTCGAGATCGGTGGCTTGGGGAACGAGAAGCACTACAGCATCAAGCGCAATCGGGATAGCAACCAAGCTTTGCCGCCTCGTCTTACGCACGCGCTGCAATTCTGTTTTAGACGGTCTTCTGGGTAAAACGCTGATTTCGCAGGAGGTATCCGCCAACCCGCTCGCGCCTTCGGATTCGGCTGCAGGAGTGACGCGAATGGCTGTATCCGGGTTCGAAGCTTTGTACGCTTCAAATAGCGCGTGGACTAACTGTAAATGCCTGCCGTATGCGCGGCATTCGATGGCCGGCTCAGTTGAATTGAATTCGGGCTGTGAAGGCTGAACCGAATCGCCTTGGGTCATCGCCGATCCGCACGCCAGCGTCAGCGCTACGAACACACAAAGCCATTTCGAGCGATCAGTATAAAGCATCAAGCATCTTCCCTTTTCTTTTTACTACCAGCAGCTTTTTGTGTCTGCGGGCAAACGATCACAAATCCCCTTCGAACGGTATTCCCCAAATGTCTCGGAGCGCTGCCGCCTGCACAAGGGTTGGTGCAGACCATACTAGAAAAAATAGCGCCTCGCGAGCGAGTTTCTGTTCAACGTGATTCGCTCGAAAACCCGTCCCTTTGCCAAGTGTCAGTACGGTTATTGCCAGCCTCATCAACAGCGCGTTGACTTCCGTGCGAATACGAGATGCAGGCACTTCATAGTCGGCATCGCCGAGTCGGCCGGCTGCGGCATACAGTTTGCGGCGCACCTCTTCGTAGGCTGCGTGACTAACCTGCGAAATCCGACGCAACGACGAGTCGGCGTAGGCAGCGTCGGCGCTGATCTGCTCAATCAGTCTTCCTGCCAGTCCCACGCCGACCGCGGAGACCGCAAGCGGCTTGGCAGGTGCACGCAGCGCCAGCACTTTGGGCATTGGGCCTCTCATGAGTCGGTCGGAGCCAATCTCAACATCGTCACAGTATACCTCGGCCGTCATAGAAGGTGAGAGCGCGAGCATGTCCACCGGTCTGCCGATCCGCAAACCGGGCATAGTTGTCTCTACGCATCCGAGAATTTGGTCATGATCCGACAAAACCGCACCGGCGACAATGTATTTCGCGACTTTTGCACTCGTTACCCACGGCATCACGCCGGAAAGGCGGTAGCCACCGACGTGCTTCGGACTGGACACAGCCATCATGGCCGAACCGCTCCCCCGACGTGAGGTGGTCAACTGACTGATACCTACCGTTGCGATCGCGTTATTCTTAGCGATGTCGGTCAGTACGGTCTGCGCGAGGTCTTGATTATCGCATCCTAAAAGCAATTCACACGCACCGTCGTGTTGTGTGAGAATCAAAGCGGCGGAGACATCACCTCGTGCAACAGCTTCATACATTTCAAGTTGACGCTTCGGTTCGACCTTGAGTCCGCACCATTTTTCAGGAATTACCGCCTTGAAACAGCCCTCTTCTACGAGAGTGCGAACGATCTGCGTCGGCCAACGTGTTACTTCACGCTTGGCGGAGAGGCCTATTAGTGTTTCCGCGATACGGCTGAGGTTCATTGTGAGCTTCCAGGAAACGTTCACGCCCGTATGCCGATTCGAAACAGCAAAACCTTGCATCAACATCATAGCGTGCGTGAAATGTCAGGTAAGTGTCGCGTTCTGGGCCGATGTTGCAGATTCGTCGTCGTGAAGCCCTTCCGGATCGGGGAATAGAAGACTCAGCAAGATGTTGGCGAACAGCGCGAGAATGAAGGCAAGCGGCAGGTTGTACACCTCAACGGTTAAGTCGGGAGAAATGGTAATGCGGTTATCCATAAAGTACTTCCAGGCTACTGCAACCGCAAAACCCACAACCATCCCACCGACGCATCCGACATAGGACGCCCTTCGCCACAGCAGAATCAGGATCACCTGGGGGCCGAATGCCGCACCAAGCACCGCCCACCCATAGTCCAAGACGTAGCTGTAGACCTTCACTTTGCTGCCGATGACCAGGAATACTGCCAATAAGCCAAGAATAAAAACAGTGGCACGATCGACAACGAGGCTTTTCCGTTCTTTGTTTTTGCCGACGACGCGTGCCCAGAAGTCGTTGGCAACAGCGCTAGCGGCGACGACT
>JANQHN010000213.1 GCA_028282665.1 Phycisphaerae bacterium
CCATCCTACGGAAATCCGCACCACACTGGATGCGACTCGCGATCGGTACGAACCCAGGCGATTATGGGTGATTTTTCAGCCGCATCAATATTCGCGAACTAAGCACTTCATGGAGGAATTCGCCGACGCCTTCGGTCAGGCGGATGAGGTGATCGTGCCCGACATATTCATGGCGAGGGAATCGTCGTTGAAGCTGTCGCGGAGTGGCGCAGAGGAGTTGGTCGCTCGCATGGTGCGTCACGGTGTGAGTGCCCGGTATCTAGAATCGTTGGACGAAGTTACGAATTATTTGGTCGAAGAGGCTGCTGAGGGCGATGTGATTTTGACGATGGGTGCCGGTGACGTATACAAGGTGGCTGATGGACTGGTTAAACGCCTATGCACCTGACGCCAGACGCGACGAACCGATTGGGCGGCTGACTTGGTACAAGCTCGGCGGTTCGGCGCAGTGGTTTTATCAACCGCGGTCGCACGAACAACTTGCGCAGGTGATCCGTCGTGCACATCGCGAGCATATTCCGGTTCGCGTATTAGGTGGTGGGGCGAATGTGCTTGTCGCGGATACGGGCGTGAATGGCATCGTCTTGCGCCTCGATCAGCCTGCGTTTCGTGATGTTTTTATTGATGGCGAAGTTGTGCGAGCGGGCGCGGGCGCGGATTTGATGGCGTTGTCCCGTCGCGTCAGCGCGATGGGGCTCGCCGGGATGGAAGGGCTTGCGGGCATTCCGGGCAGTGTCGGCGGAGCGACTCGTATGAACGCGGGCGGAAAATACGGGTCGATCGCCGATGTAGTAGAATCTATTGAAGTTATGACGCCATTAGGTGATGTCGAATCCTGGACTGCATCACAGGTTGGCTTTCGCTATCGCGGTAGCGCGGTAGGGGCGAACATTGTCCTCTCGACCTCGATGCGACTGCATCGCGAGGACAGCAAAGCGGTGATCGCGCGCTATCGGCAGTACATGGAAGAAAAGCTGGAAAGCCAGCCGATGGCGGAGCACAGTGCGGGATGTGTTTTTAAGAATCCCCCCAATGCTCCGGCAGGACGGCTCATCGATGAGGCTGGTTTCAAAGGCCTTGTTTGTGGGCGGGCCATGGTATCCGTCCGTCATGCGAATTTCATCGTGGCTGAGCGTGGGGCAAGTGCGGGTGAGGTGCTCAAATTGATTGACGAGGTTCGTGAGGGCGTTCGGGCGTTTCATGGCGTAGAGTTGGAAACAGAGATCGATGTTTGGCGTTGATCGTGCGAGGGAGAGAGGAATCGCAAATGAACGAGTCCAAGGCATTGGCTGATCGAATCGAGCGAGAGCGAAGATCGATCCGACCGTTGGATGTAACGGTGTTGTCCGGAGGGCCGGGCGCCGAGCGGGAAGTGAGCTTGACAAGCGGTCAGGCGGTTTTGAAGGCGCTGGTCGGGCTTGAACATCGGGCAACCATTTGCGACATCAGTCCGAAGGATTTATCCGCGCTGAACAGGCCTGCTGACTTCGTTTTTATTGCGCTGCACGGCGAATTTGGCGAGGATGGGGCGGTCCAGGAAGAGCTCGAGAAGAGAGGTATTCCGTACAGTGGATCGGGCGTGGAAGCGTCGCGATTGGCGATGAACAAGGTGCAGTCGAAGCGTCGATTCATCCAGGCGGGCATCCCCACGCCGCGTTATCACCTGGTGAATCAGCAAAACTTGGCGGATGTGGATGGCTGGCTTATGGTGCCCGGCGTGGTGAAACCTGTCGCATCCGGCAGCAGTGTGGGCGTTACCATCGGCAAGACCGCGGAAACCGTGCATCGGATGGTATCGCGGCTTGTCGATACTTACGGCGAGGCGCTCGTCGAGGAATACATTGCCGGCGCGGAACTGACGGTAGGCATTTTGGGCGATGAGGCGCTCCCCGTTTGCGAGATCAGGCCCGCCCGCGAATTTTATGACTACGAAGCCAAATACGAAGACGACAACACGCAATACCTGTTCGATTTGGATTTGCCCGAAGAGTTGTTGCAATACGTACAATCGCTAAGCCTGGACGCCCATCGCGCTTTGGGGTGTTCAGTGTTCTCGCGTGTGGATTGGATGGTGGCCAAAAACACTATGGAACCACACGCCTTAGAGGTCAACACGATTCCGGGCTTTACCAGTCATTCACTCGTTCCCAAATCCGCTGCCCGGGTCGGCATCCCGTTTGACATACTCTGTCAGCGCATCATCGATCTTTCATTTACGGAGAAGCGCGTGTATTGAAGGAATGGGCCGAGTCAATCGGTCTACCATTAAGCCCGATTTACGTTCATTGAGGATTCGAGCAACGGATGGCTCGTAAGCAAAAACGCAAGACAAAGAAGCACACGGGCGACTCATGGTGGTCGCGAATAAATAGCGAATTGCGCCGGCGAATCGCCTTGCGCGGAATGATTGTACTACTTACTATATCGACAGTAGTTGCTGCCGGCTGGGCGATATCTTCCCTGGAAGATCGCGTCGAACGCAGGCTTGAGGGTGACTTCTCGAAATCTACGCTAAGCATCGTGAACGTACCCGAATCACTCGCGGGTATCGCGGATGAGCAGGTGCACGAGACCTTGCGTCCCTTGCTGCTTCGTCCCTGGCTGGAAGAGGGGTTGTGTCAAACCATGGCGCAAGAGGTTGCATCGGTTGGTTGGGTTCGGCGGGTGAAACATGTACGGAGGTTTCCCGGCGCGGTCTTCGAGGTGGATTGTCACTACCGCATTCCTTTTGCTCTGGCGCATTCAAGGGGGGAATACTACTTGATCGATCGGGAAGGCATTCGATTGCCCGGTGTGTATGAACGGCACGATGGTTGGATGGTTATCGAGGGACTGTCCGCGCCCGCGCCGGAGGTTGGTGCGGGCTGGTTTGGGGAGGACGTGACCGCGGGGCTTACTATGGTCAGTTTGTTACGCGATCAGCCATTCATCTCTCAGATTCGCGCGGTCCAAGTGCTAAACTTCGACGGTCGACAAAATCCGCATCAGACACACATCGAACTTCTGACTGACCGACCTGGTGGACGCGTGCGGTGGGGATCCGCACCTGGGCAGGAATTGGAAGAGAACAGCGTGGAGCAAAAGCTCACTATTCTACGCAGACTTTACGAAGACACAGGCCGAGTGGACGCCAGCAATACGGTGATTGACATCTCAGTCTATCCGGATCGCTACATCGTCGGACAGTAAGAGCTGGGGAAAACGGCGTGTGTGGATGCGGTTTGTTGCTCGTTGCGGTGGTTGGAGAGGAATACGTCGGTCCGGGAGTTATTCGCTGTCAAAACCTGTCGAGAATCTGAAACCCTACTCGATGTCGTCCAAATATGTTCGCTGCTCGTGCGAATAGCGTGATAGAATTAAATGGCGGGTCCCTTATAGAAGGGATCATAGTACGGCGGAAGCTTGCGCTGGCGTTATGTATCAATGATGCAAGACTCGTTTTGGGTACCATAAATCACATGGATTGGCGTAAACCATGAGCGATCTACAGACCATCTTAGAGCAGCTGCAGCTTTACGGGCAGCAGTTTTTGCCTGCCGGCATGACGAGCAATGTTGGCATCGCGGCGGTGGTAGTATTCACTGCCGGTTGCGTTACGTGTGTTTTAGGCGCTAAGCTCGCCAAGGTAGGCATCACTGGCGCATTTGTGGTGATTGGCACGATTCTCGGCGTGTACTTTGCGAAACTAACCGGTTTCGCGACCGCTCCGTGCTTGCTCGTCGGCGCCGCGACCATGGGTGTCATTGGTGCGTTGAGCCAGCGAATTTGGGTGGGGGCGCTGTTTGCACTGGTGCTTAGCGGCATCGTGATGAGCGCGTTCGGCATGCAGCGCATCGTTCCTCACGTGCAACAATACGACCCGGTTACCATAATCGCGCAGAATGCATCTGAGGGTGTGATTCAGGCTTCTGTGGCCGAGGATCCCGAAGCGATACAAGCCGGGCTGCGAGAATCTGCCGACTATTGGTTGCGCGATTTTTGGAGTTTCGTCATTCAAAAAGACGCGAGCGTTTCCAATCACGTAAGTGCGTTACTTCTTGCCACTGCGGTCATTGGCGCGTTTATCGGTGTCATCGCCGTACGGTTCGCGCTCATCGCATCTACATCGATGGTCGGTACGGTGATGATTCTCGGATCGCTTGCGACTTTTCTCCAACATGCGAATCCGGATTATTATATAGCAGGTTACAATCATCCTGGACTTATCGGGACTGCATTTGGCGTGCTCGTTGCGGCGTCCATGATCGTGCAGACGATACTGACACGTGAAAGCTCTTCCTCCTCCGCCGAGGCTAGCGAGGAAGATTGACCGATAATTGGCCTGCACTGCTAACGGCCCGAAACAATCAACCTTCCATATCGTAAGCTTATTGAAGACAGAGGCATTCGCGGGGTGGGATCGGTTCGCGCGAACCGATCGCTTGAATGTCAATCGCTTACGTGAAAGAGGGCGCAAGTCGTGATCACTTCACCTCAGGAATGGGTTCGATTCTTGCAACACACGGATCCGCTTATGGGGGTACCGTTGGTCGTCATAGGCATGGTGGTCATGATGTTCGGGCATCGAATGCACAAGGTTTGCATCGCGCTTTCCGCTGCGTTTGCAGGCTATTGCTTGGGCATCGCTTTTGCGCCCGGTACGGATGTTCAGATGATTGTCGCGCCCGGATTGGCAGTTGCGCTGGCAGCGGTGAGTCTGGGACCAGCCCAATACGCGGCAGCCCTATTGGGGGGAGCAGCCAGTTCGTACCTCTTTATGCAAATCATCGGTTCGATGGGGCTTGATGGAGCTGCTTGGTGGATCGCCTGGGCGGTCATGTTCCTGGGATTCAGTGCACTTTGCGCCATAAACAGACCTATGGTTGTCGTTTTGATCTCTGCGGTTGGAGGGGCACTGCTTTTCACGTCGGGTGGGGTAGCGCTAATCCGCTTTGCACCAGGCATCTACAACAACATGCAGGGCATGGCGAAGGGCAGTGCGATTGTCTTGCCGTTCCTCATGCTGGTGCCCACAGCTATGAGTTTCTTCTATCAAATGGGTGAAGTACGCAGAACGGGGCAGTCGTTGTAACATTCCCAAAAGGACTTTCTACAGTGTAAATAGCGGTGTCGAATGCCAAGTTGGACTGGCATTTATTCTAATTGCTGCGGCCGCGCAGGAACTGAAGCGTGATCTCCGCGACGCGTTGACCGTAGGCATGGACAATTTCGAGGTGGCCTTTGGAAGGGGATTCGGGCGGATTGACCTGGAAACTCGCCGCCATCGGGCCTGCAAACGATCCGATCCGGTTGTGCACTTCTGCCCCGGAACCGTTGATGGCGTTCATGGAAGCTGGGTTGTTTGCGGCGGGCATCATGCCGGTGCCGACATAGATCATGCCGTGCTGCGCCGCATTGATCATCAGGCCAATCAGTGTGTTGAGCTTGTCATTTGAAAACGAATGTGCAGAAGTGTGCCTCGCGGCTTCACTGACTCATCAACTGCAATCGTCTAACGGCATTCAGTGCCATAGTAGTGAACGAGTTCGACTGTCGTTCCCTTTTTGATACTGGTATTGATGGTCGTGCGGAAGCGGGCGTGGTGCTGAGCGCTCTTGTAATCGCGACGGATTAGGAAAACCTTGGCGCATTTAGACGCGATGGTGCTGCCATCTGCGGCGAGGACTTTCACATCCACGCGACTTGGTTTGGCAGGGCCACGCAACAATCCCTCGACCACCGTTGTGCCATTGACTTCATAAACGCCGATTCTGCGGATGTGAGATTCATCCGGATCAATGTTTACCTGCGCGACACCCGAGGTGAGGAGGTTGGTGCGACTGGTCGCACAACCAGTAAGTGTGACTCCTATGGTGCAGATGGACAGCATGGTAACGATTTTTGTAGCATTCATTTCTTTGATTTTCCTTCCTCTGTATCTAGGTGAATGCCTATATTTGGCACTTTCCATTTGAATAAACTAATCCTACGCGCGTTTTGTCGTGAAATCCCAACATACTCATTCATGACGCGCAGATGTTTCAAAAATGTGGTGCGTTATGGGACACTTAACTGCGAGGCAGCGATTTTCGGTCCGCCCGAAATGTCCATGCATACCCCGCAGGAACAACGATGAGGTTTAATATCGTAGAACTGAAGAGTCCTCCCAAAACGACGATAGCCAATGGAGCGAGCAATTCGCTGCCCGGCTTGCCGGCCGCCCACGC
>JANQHN010000252.1 GCA_028282665.1 Phycisphaerae bacterium
GCAAGAGGACAGGCCTTTAACCCGGGGACTTTTTGCGTACATGCTCCGCCGTGCGTGCAGGATCGATCCGGGAGCGACCGAGTTGTTCGCTAAGGCAATCCGTTTGGGTGAATGTCGCTGCGCTGTGAAGACTTGCTATTACGCCGGGCTGTTGGCCAACGGTCCGGAGTATGAGCCGATTGGCGGATCGGAGGTTCTTGGGGCGATAATTCGTGCGGAATCCTACCTTGATACAAAGTTGCCGGAATGACCTAAGTTGTTTTATATAAATAGATTACCATTGTTTAGTGGCTTTGTTGGCAAAATTTGATTTCCTGTAAGAGGGTTGACGAAAAACCGATCCTGTAGAGAATGCTCCGCTTTCGCGTGGCAACGTGCAGGTAAAGCGGAGATAGTTCTATGGGTATAGGCCGTGCACAGATTATGCGTCAGGATCGCGAAGACGCGGAGAAGACCAAGGCGGTCAATTCTGTTAGGAAGCGCAAGGAGCGCCATCGTCGCGATGCCCGTATGGCGGAGATTCTGAAGTCGGGTGAACTGCCGTACACACCGGTAGTAATGAGCTGGTTAAGCCGCAAGTTGAGCAAGCCGGCTGGACAAATCACCCAGGATGACGTTCGAAAGGTTTTGGTCTAGGGCCGCAGCGAGTGGAAGAGCGCTAGGGCCTGATTTGGCCGGGGTGTTCAGATCGCACCCCTCCTTACAACATAGCAGTATCAGCAAAGCGGCCGAATGGGTATCGCATCCTATCGGTCGCTTGTTGTTTGCGCTCGAACTTAACGGAGGTGAACAGGCGCGGACGCCTAATTGGCCTAAGTTTGTTACCGTCCGTTGGGCATCAGCAAAGGGCTGCATAGGTCATGATCGTGAAGAACACGATCTTGAACTTGCGTCTGAAAAACCACCAGATCGCACTATCGAACATTTTGCTTCTCTCCTCCCGGAAAGCCTCCTTGTGGGCTCTCCACCAAATGAGCGGAGCAGCGTTTATACCATTCAGCCGTTCGAGCCGGGTTGGCTGGAAATCGCCGATAAGACGCCTGATAATCGGTTATTATTGCGGATCTGCGTAATACGGCAAAAGGCCGAAAGCAGACCGATCATACCGCAATGTTGCTTCAGGCCAACACCCTGTTGAACGAAGACAGCAATAAAGTGTGATGCGAAAGGAGCCCTCCTCCGGTAGAGCAAGCGGCCGGAACGATGCCGGGGGACTTTTTGGGAGCCAGGCTTACGGCGCGACCCAATCCAAGCCGACGAACTGGTGAGAAAGAAGCAGGCGGCAACCTATGAAACACGGGTTGACCGAAAGGCGAACAAGGCCTATTCTTTCCCAACTCGCCCCTCAAGTGGAGTGAGGCACGACACGTGGCGCGGTGCGGCGTTTTGGCGTGCCAACCGGGCAGGTAGCTCAGTTGGTAGAGCAACGGACTGAAAATCCGTGTGTCGGCGGTTCAAGTCCGCCTCTGCCCATTTTCTCACCCCGACCCTGCGGGATTCACTCCTGTAGGGTCTTTTGTTTAGAAGACGCATTCCCTCTCTGAGTTCGTTCTCGGATTCATCGGCCTACTGTGCAGGTCGCTCGCTGGTATCCAGCACTGATGCCCATTCATTGGCGCGGTTAATGAGTGTTTCGGGGTAACCTTCGCGTTCGAGTACGCGGATGGCGTTTCGTGTCGTGGCCGGCCCTTCACGCAGCAAGTAATCGTAGACCATGCCGTCTTCGCCTAGGTTTTCGCGAAAATGATAGTTTCGTGCCTGTGGGTAGCGATCTGCCAGGTTGGTGAGTTGTTGCTCGTGGGTGGCGATGAGGAAGAAGTGTTCGGTGGTTAGTAGATGTTCGGTGACTGCGAGAGCGGCAGCGATTTGTTCGAGGGAGTTTGTGCCGCGGAAAGGTTCGTCCATCAGGCCCAATACCAGCCCGTGTTTTGGCTGCACGTCTTTGAACTTCTCAGTCGACGGTGTATGAACGAGCCTGCGCAAGTGTCGTACTTCTGCAAGGAAATAGCTCTCGTCTTCGGCGAGGTTGTCTCGCACTTGGAGATCGGAGATCAGTCGCAGTGGAGTGAGCCGCATGGCGCGAGCGATGGCGACAGTCCCGATTTGCGCGAGTAGGCAGTTCACTCCGCAGACCCGCAGCAGTGTACTTTTCCCCGCCATGTTCGATCCCGTGATGATCCAAAGACGCAATTCGGCGTTGAGCGTGATATCGTTACCGACAGCATGTTCGGCGGACATGAGTGGGTGCTTGGCGCTGGACATCTCGAGGACCGGTTCATCCACAAACGTTGGCATACAGACGTCGTTCGCCTCGCCGGATTCATAGGCGAAGCAAGCGAGGCTTGCAAGCATTTCGAGTTCCGCAAGCGCACCTAAGCCGGAAAGTAATTCACTGCGTCGTGGATGAACGCAATAAACGATCGACCATAGTACGTGGAGATCGAAGAAGAAAAAGATATTAAATAGCTCCTGCATGAACCCGCCGCTCTCCGACCAGCCAACTCGGCTACAGAATTGCGGGAGCGTGTGTTTTTGGGAAGTGGCGGCAAGTCGGTTTCGCAGTTCGCCCAACGTACCGGTTTGTGGCAGATTGTCGACGGCGATTTTTGTTGCGTGTAGCACGCCGTTGGCGACGATCCTGACGGTACGCCATGGTGCGAGGTGTTTTTGCAGCATCTTGCGTATGCTGCCGTACATCATGCCGTTAATCAGGCTTAGCAAAATGATCACGTACCAGAAGATAGTAAAGCCCATCGCGCCCAGGAAAAAGCAAACTCCGATGACCAACGCCGTGAACAGTGACCAGATGCGTAAAAGGGTCAGGCGACTTTCGTTAGGCAGCGGTTTGACTTTGGCGAGCGTTTGAGTCAAGTGATCAAGGTATTCATCGCGATCGCGCTGAGTCGCCAGGCCCGCCATGATCTGTAACCGTTCAGCCGGGCTGTCGCGCAGATGTTTGACTGCCTGCTGCCGAGTTTGAATCGTTTCAACCGTCAGGCAGGGATGCTCTATAACGTCGCGGAGTCTGCGTTCGCCGTGGATTGTAGAGCATCGGTTCAGCAGACCAAATAGTCCCACCGGCGCACTGTAGAAATCGAGATCATCGCGTTCCTGTTCGGTTAGAGACCAACATGGTCTGTTTTGCTTCGCGGTGTCAAACTCCTCAATTATGGCATTCGCATCAGTGGGGCGGTTGCGAGATCGAATCAAGGCGACGCGTCCGTCACAGCGTTTGAGCGATTCCTCCGTGACAAGGAGGTTGCGATCAGCTAATTCTCGCAGGTTTCTGGTTGTGCGATGACGGCTGACGGTGTACGTGAATAGAAAAATGAACGCTACAAATCCGGCAAACGCCCACCCGGTTGCGGAGTTCCAGAAGTACCAAAGCCATACCAGTGCGGCCGTGAACGACAGGAGTCTGCCAAGAGACCAGCGCGATTCGATACTGCGCAAACCATTCCGCTTTTCGGTCGTCTGCTGAAAATGACTTTCCAGGGTTGCCCGTCGCGATGAAGTGTTTGATGTGTTTTTTGGCAAGGGCTGCTCCACAGTTGGATGAAAACGCATGAATGGGTGTGATTCTTGCATTTTGTCAGTAGGGGTCAAGGCTGTTGCGCTAAAATGGCGCCACCATCATCATGGATCGATGACGTTGCCGGCGGTATTTGGCGGGTGATTCTCTTGTCGCAACTTGTCGATTGAGACTTGGTGTATCCTTGATGGCAACATTGAAAGTTGCGTTTGGGATACAATACTCAACCAGGAAATGTCGGTAGCCTGTGCGCGTTGTTCATCGATTGTTTTGCGGGGTAAGGCCCAAACGCTCCATTGAGCCTGGAATAGGCGAAGTTTCACCCGCTTAAGCGCCGACAAATTCGTTGCATGAGCACGAACGGCTATAGTTTGCGCGGATCGGAGTTTAGGAGAGAGTCGCACGTCGCACGTCGTTGCGGAGTCTGAAACGTTGTTTTAGCAGAAGGTTGTTGGTGTTGTACGCGACGACCGGCTTGCATTGGGAGGGGAATTTCATGAAGGCCCGCACGCTCACATTGCCTGCGTTTTGGATTGTCTTATTGGTGTCAATTCCTGGCACTCTGTTGTGGCTTTCGGTTGCATCAGCGGCAGGTGAACAGGTCGCCTTTACCAGCGACCGCGCCGCCAAGTTGCAATTCCGCTCGATTGGTCCTGCCCTGATGGGAGGGCGAATTACGGCGATTGCGGTTTACGAAGACGATCCGAGCATTTGGTGGGCAGCGACCGCATCGGGCGGATTGCTCAAAACCACCAACAACGGCATCACCTTCGAACATCAATTCGATAAAGAAAATACCGTCTCGATTGGCGATGTGGCGGTCGCCCAGTCGGATCAGAACATTGTCTGGGTAGGTACGGGCGAAGCCAATCCGCGGAACAGCGTTTCGTGGGGGGACGGTGTGTACAAGTCAGTCGATGGCGGTGAGACTTGGAAGCGCATGGGACTGAGTAAAGGGTTCCAGACCGGGCGGATCGCGATTCACCCCGAGAACCCGGACATCGTGTATGTCGGTGTGCTGGGTCGATTGTGGGGACCGAATGAACAGCGCGGGCTCTTCAAAACAACCGACGGTGGAGCGACGTGGGAGAAGGTGCTCTATGTGGACAAATGGACCGGCGTGGTCGACGTCGCGATGCACCCGGAGGACCCGGAGACGCTCCTCGTCGCCACTTACGAGCGCCTTCGCGACGGCTATGATTCGAACGACCCGATCAAGAAATATGGCCCCGGTGCGGGTCTGTTCAAATCCACGAACGGCGGGCGGACCTGGCGCGAGATTACTGAAGGATTGCCTTCATGCAATCTGGGGCGAATA
>JANQHN010000075.1 GCA_028282665.1 Phycisphaerae bacterium
TTGCGAAGGTCTTCCGCGCCACGACCATCCGGACGGCGACCATCCTCGAACAACATGTCCGCAATGACTTCGCCTTCGATCTTGTCGAGCATATCCCGCACAAGGTTCCACTCCTCCCGATCACCCTCATCACCCTCGGGGCAATACTCCGCCTTGGCTTCCTGATAAACCGCTGTGACCGCCTCATAACGCTCGAGCTTCCCATCGACGCGCTTCGCTTCACGCAGCTTCGGGCCATACTTTTCGCGAAGTTTATTGTCGAGATCCGTGCGAGGATCAGGTGCTTCCCAAGCTTTCTCCTTGCCGGCCTTCTCCCTGAGCTCCTCGATCTGCTCACAAACCTCGACAATGGTCTTGTGCCCCAGCTCGATACCCTTGGCGATGACATCCTCGGGCAATTCCATCGCACCAACCTCGATCATGTTGACCGCATCCTTGTGGCCTGAGAGGACCATCTCCATCGTGGAGTATTCCATTTCGGCATGCTTGGGGTTGATGATGTATTCGTTGTCGACGTACCCCACACGTACGGAACCGGTGCATACGGCGAACGGCAACGATGAAAGGTGAAGGGCAGCCGAGGCGCCAATCATCGCGAGCAAATCAGGATCGTTCTCTTGATCGGTTGCAAGCACCATCGCCTGGATCAATACTTCGTCGTAGAAACCTTTAGGGAATAAAGGCCTGACAGGACGGTCAATCATCCTCATGGTGAGGATCTCTTTAATGGTAGGCCTGGCCTCGCGTTTAAAAAAACCGCCCGGGAACTTGCCTGCCGCGTAAGTCTTCTCACGGTAGTCCACAGTCAGCGGGAAAAAATCCGTCCCCTCTCGCGGTGGGCCGGTGACAACGGAGACCAATACCACCGACTCTCCGTAAGAGACGACAACGGTCGACTCCGCCTGCTTTGCGATTTTTCCGGTTTCGATTCGTAAGGTGCGGCCTGCAATTTCTCGTTCGACGAAATGAAATGCCATGTTTTTCTATCCGTAGTTTGAATGCCCAATTGGGCGTTTACACTTACGCGCGCAAGCTGATCGCACACCACACCCATCCCAGACTGGGGAATCGGCGCAACACTATCGGCTGGATCGGGGACGACCCTGGAGAGAGACCCCCTATAAACTTTGAGGAGGATTCGTTCACGACGGTGAGCAAAGCGCCGTGCTACTTACGCAGACCCAGATTGGCAACGATTTTTTGGTAGCGGCTACGATCCTTATGCGTCAGGTACCTGAGCAGGGAAGTCCGCTGACCGACCAGTTTGAGCAGACCGCGTCGCGAGGCATGGTCCTTCTTGTTTCTTTGAAGATGCTGAGTGAGTTCCTCGATACGCTGAGTGAGAAGAGCGATCTGAATTTCCGGGGAACCCGTATCCTTATCGTGGACGCGGTGCTTCGCGATGATGCCTGCTTTCGCTTCGGACGCTAGCGACATTGCTTAAACCATTCCAACCTGCCCACGCCTAGCGGCGGGACGCCATAAGTTCCTGTCTAATCCCAACTTACACGCACAACTAACAATTTCCACACGTTTGAAGCAGGCAATGTACACGCAACGCCGCAAGAAAGCAAGTCCGCCGTAAAGTCGAAATTCCGGTAACCGAAACCCATCTGTACACCAGAACAATGATCTGCGCCCTGGAGTACGACCAACAGACACAAAAAAGCCTGAGGAGGCGAGTTGTCCAACTCCCTCCTCAGGCGGTGAATCACGTAAAACTATCGCCGACGAAGCAACAGCAAACCGCCGGGCAGCAGGAGCAGCAAACCGGTCGGCTCCGGAACGACCCACATAGTAACCTCCGTGGAAGTATAATTTGAATAGAAGACCGACATATATTCATCCCCAGCAATCACCGGCGTCTCGAAAAATGCTGTGTATCCAGGACTCACATCGTCGATCACAAAAGAAGGAGTGCCTTCATCGACAGCGTCCAAAACAAAGTACATATCATCACCGGAAACCCAACCCGCGTGGTTCTCAACACTGATGATCATGGTTAATGGAGTGCCGGCCGGATATGCCGCGCTTGTGCCGACCGTCAGAAGGCTGTCGGAATACTCAATGTCAGACGGGAATTGATCTTCTGTCAGGCAATGAGCAGAACCGAAGCTCAAACCAGAAACCCAAGTAGAAGTCTCAAATTTGATCGCATTTTCCAAATGCGTTACTTCTATCTCCGCACTAACCCCTGATATTTCAGCGTAAGCATAGTTCCAGCCAGAATCATAGTCAGAGTCAGGCGGATCGGGCTTAGACACTTCGGCGATAACGGAAATGCCTCCCTCAAGGGATACAACCCCTTCTTCCGCATAGGCGACCACTGCCGCCATAAGCGCAAAAACAACCGTAAGCTTCAAAATTTTTTCCATACACATTTGTTTTCCCCAATCTGAAAGAAAATGTACCCCTCGTACGCTTGCGGACGAATCAAGGCAAATACACCCGCATATCTAAATACCCCTATATTTGTAGCGAAATCGATAAGCCGAACTCATCCGAACACCGCAACAATGAACTGTGCCCTGGAATACGGCCAACAGGCACAAAAAACCTGAGGAGGTGGAGCTGTCCAACCCCCTCCTCAGGCGGTGAATCACGTAAAACTATCGCCGACGAAGCAACAGCAAACCGCCGGGCAGCAGGAGCAGCATACCGGTCGGCTCCGGAACGACCCACATAGTAACCTCCGTGGAAGTATAATCTGAATAGAAGGCCGACATATATTCATCCCCAGCAATCACCGGCGCCTCGAAAAATGCTGTGTATCCAGGACTCACATCGCTGATCACAAAAGAAGGAGTGCCTTCATCGGCATGGTACAAAACAAAGTACATAAGATCACCGGAAGCCCACCAATCTTCGTAGTTATTAACACTGATGATCATGGTTAATGGAGTGCCGGCCGGATATGCCGCGCTTGTGCCGACCGTCAGAAGGCTGTCGGAATACTCAATGTCAGACGGTTCTTGATCTACTGTCATGCAGTGACCGGAAGCGGGGTTCAAATAACCACGATAGATGTTGGTCTCAAATTTGATCGCATTTTCCAAATGCGTTACTTCTATCTCCGCATCAGCCCCTGATATTTCAGCGTAAGCATAGTTCCAGCCGGAATCGTCGTCAGATTCGGCTGGATAGCTCCGATGCACTGAGGCGACAACGGAAACGCCCCCCTCAAGGGATACAACCCCTTCTTCCGCATGGGTGACCACTGCCGCCATAAGCGCAAAAACAACCGTAAGCTTCAAAATTCTTTCCATACACATTTGTTTTCCCCAATCTAAAAGAAAATGTCCCCCTCGTGCCTTTGCGGACGAATCAAGGCAAATACATCCGCATATCTAAATACTCCTATATTGTAGCGAAATTGACACGGCAAATCAAAGGAAAAGCGCACTTGACCGACTTTGCACTACGCCGTAAATGGAACCGCCTTAAGATCGCCAGACTCCCCATTAACGACCCATTTTAACGAGAACGACCTGCTTAAACATTCGTGCTTAAGTTATATTGCGTTGAGCGGAAAGAATGCCAAGCCTACGGAATCAGGCGACATCGAAATTAGCGAATAGCGAGCTGAACTGCGCATCAGGAATTAAACTCAATCTTGAAACTATCATGTATCGTCGGTTGGCGAAAATTGGCACCCTTGCAAATTCGAAATGCACCTTCCAGAAACAGGAATGACAGAGTCGTCGGCCCACAAAATGTTCGTTTTCGCCATCAAGCACACACACCGCAACGCCCGCCGCTGCCCTACGCTGGCGCAGCCCGCGCCGGCGATACAGATAAAACGATCCAAGTGCCAGGAAAATGAGCCCGCTGGAGGGTTCCAGGATGACCACATGTCGACAAAGAGTGATCCCGGCCCATACAAGCAGTGCGTCTTCAGCATCGTCTCAGGGCTCAAGTATTTCTCTGCTTGAATGGGAATGGAGAACGAGTGCACGCCGTCATCGATGGCGAATTGGTCGAGATAAAGCAAAGCTTCCTTCTGTCGGGACAATTTGACATGGAACGCTCCGTTTGCCTCCGCGCCGTAGATGCCCACCTCAACGATCAAAATCAAATCGGATCCTGGAGGAAACTCAGATTGTTGAACCGATGTGCACGACATTCGATACGCCCGTAGGATCTCCAAATTCGTCCAACTCCGAGTATGTTTCCGTCTTTGCAAAATCTCCCCTCGGGTCGACCCCGACCGTGAATTGAAACCTCGTCGCGTCCAAAAACTTGGATGCTCGCGAAGGCGGCCGTTTGGCGTGAGTCGTGATCCGGAACTAACGCCCCTACATCATTCCAGGCATAATCATGCTGGATGCCATCGTCACCGCTCGCATAAGCGTGGAGAAATAAGTTACTCTCGATCGGGACCAATCCCCCCTCGGTCAAAGCGGTCGAGTTTAGGCAAATCACAATGAGCAACGAAAACGGAACAGACTGCAAGATGCACATGACACGCTTCAATAGACCGATGCAGCGAAGAGTCCCAATAACGATCGCACCCAAAGTCCGGAGGCGAAACAATCAGATTTACGGCTTGCACAGAAGCGACAGAACGAAAACCACCTATTTTAACTAACCGGTTGTATTTCCGTCACTCCACAAAAGTTGCACGTGCCTCATTAACCCCCTAGCATCCCCGCACGATGTTCGATTTTGCCATCAAGCACACGCACCGCAGCGCCCGTCGCGGCGTATTTCGCACCCCTCATGGCGAGGTACAGACCCCAGCGTTCATGCCTGTTGGCACCGCCGGAACCGTCAAAGGAATCACACCCAGCCAACTGAAAGCGACCGGTGCGCACATGATCCTGGCCAACACCTATCACTTGCAACTGCGCCCTACCGCAGATGTAGTGCGGGAATTGGGTGGTTTGCATACCCTCATGGGTTGGAATGGCCCCATTTTGACGGATAGCGGCGGATTTCAGGTCTTCTCGCTCGCGGGAATCAACAAAATCACTGACGATGGCGTCGAATTCCAGTCGCACATAGACGGAGCCCGCTTGACCCTGAACCCGGAATCCGCGACCGAAGTCCAAAACAAGCTGGGCGCTGACGTCATTATGGCCTTCGACCAATGCCCGCCGCTACCTTGCAACCGGGAAACGCTGGCCTCGGCTGTAGATCGCACGATCCGATGGGCTCAACGATGCCAAAACGCCCACCGCCGCGAGGATCAGGCGCTTTTCGGCATTGTCCAAGGCGGGTTAGACTTAGGAGAACGACAACGGTGCGTTGATGCTCTGGTCGGTATGGGATTTAAGGGTTTCGCACTGGGTGGACTGTCTGTCGGCGAGACGCACGAGGAGATGGTCTCGGTGCTGGAGCCATGCGGCGAAATGCTGCCGGTGGACAAACCACGGTATCTAATGGGCGTGGGTATGCCGCGGGACATCCTGGCGGCCGTCCAAGCGGGAATCGATTTATTCGACTGCGTACTGCCGACCCGCAACGGTCGCAACAGCCAGGCGTTCACTGCGACAGGCCAACTCAAGATGCGTAACGAACGTCACAAAATCGACACCGCTCCGTTGGAGGAAGGCTGCGATTGCGAAACTTGCGAGCGTTTTTCCAGAGGATACATTCGTCACCTGTTTATCGCGGGAGAAATGCTCGCGGCAACTTTGACATCGATACACAACCTCCGGTTTTACCAGCGGTTCATGGCGCGGATACGCGAGTTGATCGTGGAAGATCGGCTCGACGACATCACTGAGGAATTCCCCATCGCGGTGAGCGAGGGTTGATACGCAAGAGAGCGAGGCAAAGTAAATGACGGCTTGTATGTGGATCTTGGCCCAAACGAACAATGCGGCAGGAGGTGGAGCGGCGAATGCGTCCGGAGCCGGCTTTATGAACGTCATTCTTGCGGCGGGAATCGGGATGATGGTATGGATGATGCTTTCGACACGCAGCCGGCAGAAGAAAGAGCAGCAGGAAAAGGAGAAACTCTACTCAGGCTTGACCAAAAATGACCGTGTGCTCACGATCGGCGGAATCATCGGTACGGTGTTAACGGTGAAAGACCGCGAAGTTGTCCTGAAGGTGGATGAGTCGACGAACACAAAGATGACTTTTTTGAAGACGGCAATTCAGCGAGTGATTCAGGAAGATGCCGAAGAGAGCAACCATAAGTAGCGCACTCGAGCGTGCTGCACTTCGGTAACTATTCATCCGAGAACACTGTAGTTTTTTTAGCGCATATGCCGACGCTATAATTAGGCGCGCGTTGCGAGTGCAAGGCTGCCACACACCAGTACGGTTTGGATTCGTAATTACCTAACTAGCATGGCATGCAGGCGGGAGTGGTTGTTTTATGGGCGAGCGTAGCTCTCTCTCCCCGAGTATCGCTTCGACTTTTGAGCGATTTTGTAGCGTTAACTGGTCGCCGTTCCCCGAACACCACCGAGTACGGTTTGCCACTCGAACGAGACCCACCGGGACAATAATCATTTTCATTTCTGGACTCGCATTTTGTGCGTGGCTAGCGGGATGTTCCACGACTACGCCCTCAACCCGAGTATCCAGCAAATTCCGGTTGCCCGTTCCCGCACAGACGATGGAGACGCGATCTCCTGATCGACTCTCCGCGATAGAAAACGGCGTCGTTTACGAACTCACCGCTCTCCACCTCATCACGCTAACGTTCGACATGCATCCGGACATCAAGTCGAGTTTCCATCGATTCAAATCCGAGGAAGCTCGCTACGACTTTTTTTATACCTCGCGCGACTCACTCACGCCAACGCTTAAAGTAGACAGCACGATAGCTGAAGACCGCGTCGGAAACGAAATCACCGAAACGCGCAAGCACGGTGCGGAACTTGGCGTTGAGAAACGTTTTTTCGACACAACGCTGATGAATGTAGGAGTCGGTTATCACACAGAGTGGGAGGAGACCGCACGCGGTGCTCAGCCGTACGTTTCCGGACAACTTCGTTACCCGCTTTGGGCATCGCGCGAACGACTTGAACGTACCAGTGAGGAAATCTTCCGCCGCAACGAACTCAACGACGCTCAACTCGACTACATTCAGCAGGTTCGCTCACGCGTCGCCAATTCACTCTATGAGTACCACAGCTTATGCCAGGACGCGCGTAAGATGGATCACCTCAGGAGTTGGCTTGCGGATTTGGAACAACTTTCGGATCGCATGCGACAGAGCGATGGTGATGGCAGGAAAAAGGACCTGGAGCGTATCGGCGCGGAAATCACGCGCGTTGCCGCTGAGGTGGGCGTGCAAAAAGGTTGGTTTGATGTTCGTGAAGCCCGAATGAAACGCACCGCCGGCCTGCCGTTCAATTCACAGATCGTACTGGCTATCGAACCGTTCAACCCTTTCGTCGGGGCCAGTCAACAGAAACTCCTTCAAGCGAGCTTGGAAACCGACCCCGAGATCGCGACCTTGCGAAACGCAATGGAAAACGCCCAGGTCCAACTCGATCTCGCGCGCAGAGGCCGATGGGACATCACGCTCAATGTCCGCGGCAGGTCCAATCTCGAAGGTCAATACGACGACAACGGACTCGCGAATTGGTCAGCCACGGCTGGAATTGCCGTCAGTGCCGTGGATTCGCGCGTCACTGACAGCCTGATCCGCCAGGCACAAGCCAACATCGAGCGATTCCAAGAGGCGATTGCCGCACGTGAAAACCGCATTTTCGTCGATACGCTCGAACCGCTCATTCGCCTGGACTCGATCGGTGCAAGTCGGAATGAACTGCTCGATAACCTGCCCCGCTACATAGAGGATTACGAAAACGGCGTGGATGCGTACCTTGGGGGTGAGTTGAACGTTGATGACCTGATCAAACGGCGTGAAGACCTTTACAATCGCCAGCAAACGATCAACAGCCAAACCTATTTGCTCGGAGCGAACGTAACTCAGCTTTGCACGGCCACGGGCAAATTTTTCGAATTACTGGACGAGCACATGGCCCGGGAGAATGGTGAAATTGCGAAAGACACGTCGGGATAAAGTGCAAGTGGTGATCCATCGAGGATAGCCCCCTGGAGCGACTTGGGCATCGAATTCAGACAGGGAATTGACGGTTTCGCACTTGTCCGCTACAGTTTCTGAATTCGGTCATCCTGACCGAGGCACGACCGTGCCGTTTTTGCCCCCATCGTCTAGTGGCCTAGGACACCGGCTTTTCATGCCGGCGACAGGGGTTCGAGTCCCCTTGGGGGTGTTTCTTCCAAGCGACAACACGGATTGTCGCTTTTTTTTGCGCTCGATGGATGCCCTGCATTCTACCGTGCCTCTCTGTAACTCGTTATCCCGGCTCTTGATCCGTTACAATTCTGCCTCAGCCTCATAGCCACCTGCCTCATAAGCTGCCATATTCCCAATCCGAACTGCAGGAGCCCCGTGCGGAATGCCACTACGGGTACTTCGATGAGCCGATCATCCTCTCGTCGGTAGTTCATTTGGTAGAAACACGAATAGCACGCACGCGGTCATGGCGAGTGCCGCCACGACGATGTTGGTCAACGGTTTTTCCATATGAAAGTTGGAGAAGTCAAACTTCACCCGCCGCTCTTGCGGATTCGTGAAGCGATTGATCCCGACCAGTCCCAGTATTCCGAGCAAGGCAGTCAGAATCATGACGGCGGGAAGAATGTTAAAGTCCTCCTTCGCAGCCCCACAGACCAATCGCGCACGCATGCCACTGTACCGATGACCCCACCAAGGAAGCAGACCGAGAAGAACGTTTACTGCTCCTGCTCTTCTTCGTTGAACACCGGCACATGAAAATCCAGCTTCAACCCGCCTCCATCGCGTTGGCTCCGGAGCTTGAGAAGCCATTCAACCCGATGCGTCGCATCATCATTGGACGCGGGACAGTAGAACGGCGTTTCAATCGAGAAGGGAATTCGAACACCGTCTTTAATGAGGTGTGACTCGCTAAGCTCAAATGAAAATGCGTCGCGATAGAGAACCTCTTCAACAACGCGGAATTTCTTGTACTCACTCCGCCGGCAAGTCAACTCCGCCTTTACCCATTGAAGCCCGCGCAAACCGGGCACAATGACAATTTCACCAACGATGTAATCGCCCGGCGGAATCGGCACTTGTTGCAACTCAATGAAACTGTAACAGAATCGCCGCCAGCGCTGATTCACCACCATCGTAATCATCAGCACGATCGGTCCCAGCACGCTAAGCACGATCACCATAAGCCAGGATCCCGGACTGCCTCCGAATCTCAACAAAGTTGGTAGCGCCAACCCGGCCGCGGGGACGGATGCGCATGTAAGCCCCATCCCTGTAAACCACGCAACGGGGGATACCTCTCGGTTTTCGGGCAATAGCTTTGTACCGACCCACGAATCACGCCAACGCCAGGGTTGATCCGGGTGACGCCGAGCGAGTTCAAGTCGTTTGCGTGCACCTTGAACCAAGTAGAGGAAAAACCAAGGTCCGGCAGTTCCCGTTACAAGCAGGCTGATCGCAAGCATCAGATCGTAACCGACTTGGCCCGGTTGAAAAGCCCGAATCAAAACCGCCGACTCCGGGTCGGCGGGATCAACAAAGCAACGGACGGATTCACCTCGGGTCCAAGCTTTATTCAAAGCCTCAAAAACCTTTTCGTCACAGCGAGCATAATTCGGGCGAATGGCGTGTATCGCGAAGACCCTCTCCCCCTTATGCGTAGTACCTGCAATCTCATATTCATACACACACCGCAACTTTGAGCCCCGGTGTGAAGCAATATTCACCCACCCCAGTTCGCGAATGGTCGCGGATGTTGTGGACCAATCGCCCATTTTGCGCCATTCAGTGAATTCTTTAATCTCAAAAAAAAGCAGGTACACACCACCGCCTAGCCCAATCACCAAAGTGATGGCTGCGAAGGCGTACCCGGCAATCACTTGATTTTGATACTGCCTGATCAAGGTGGGCTTCCGTTTGTAGTATCACGACGTCATTGAATTCTTGCCCGGCCCGCCAACCGGCGATAGGCTCGGCAAGCAGGCATACAATCCCAAGCTTGGATACTGCTCGACCGCCAATCACTATCGCCAAGCCCTACATAAACGCAAGCGCGAATTCACTGCATGCGTTTGACCGGCTTGATTGTGCTTCACTCGCACGCATGCGGTTATTGGTCGGACGGAAAGGTCTGCTTAGTCGACGGAAGTCAAACGCCGACAAATGCCGGAGTTGAAAGGAGAATGGAGCTTTGATCAACGAACAAGTCGCAGCCCTGTTTGAACGCATTGCCGACCTAATGGAAATCGACGGGGCCGACCGTTTCCGCATCAATTCCTACCGCCGGGCGGCACGCGTCATTGAAGATGCATCTGAAAACTTGAACAAACTTGCGGAAGAGGGGCGGCTCACCGGCCTGCCAGGCGTGGGGAAAGGAACAGCTGAGCGCATTCAACAATACCTGGACACCGGCTCGATCGACGTACTCGATGAACTTGAAGCGAAATTGCCAGAAGGCTTGCCTAAGCTCTTGGAGATTCAGAGCATGGGCCCCAAAAAAGTTGCGGCGGTCCATCAGAAATTGGGTATCACTTCGGTCGAAGATTTGAAGAAGGCGATCAACTCAGGCGAGTTGGCAAAGTTATCCGGTTTTGGGGCGACCAGCGTGAAAAAAATTGCGGAGGGGATCGAGTTTCTACAGCGGAGCGGCGAGCGTACACCGCTCGGGATTGCTCTGCCCATCGCAGAACAGGTAATGAAACACGTAAAAGCGATGAAAAGTGTGGGGCGCGTGGAGGTCGCGGGTTCGATTCGACGTGGGCGTGAAACAACTGGCGATGTGGACATCCTCTGTGAAACGGACGAAGGACCTGCGGTGACCGAAGCCTTTACCCAGCTTAACGGCGTAAAACGGGTGCTCGCGAAAGGAGACACGAAAGGGTCGATCACCGTCGATTTGGGTAAGAATCGGGAACTGCAAATCGATCTGCGTGCAGTACCCACTGAGTCGTTCGGGGCCGCACTTCAATACTTCACCGGCTCGAAAGAACACAATGTACGGGTGCGCGAAATAGCGGTGAAGAAGAAATGGCGACTCAGCGAATACGGCCTGTTTGATGAAAATGACGAGCAACTCGCCGGTAAAACCGAAGAAGAGATCTACAAAAAACTGAAACTGCCGTGGATTCCACCCGAACAGCGGGAGGATCGCGGCGAATTCGAATCCGGCTACAGTGCGGACGACCTTGTGGCGCTCGACGATATTCGCGGCGACCTGCACATGCACACCAAGGCAAGCGACGGCAAAAACACGATCGAGGAAATGGCGCTGGCAGCGAAAAAACTGAGTTATTCATACATCGCCATCTGCGACCATTCCAAAAGCTCCGCCATCGCCAACGGTTTGTCCATCGACCGGATGAAAAAACACATCGAAGAAATTCGCGTAGTGGACGAAAACATCAAAGGCATTCGTGTCCTCGTGGGTACGGAGTGCGATATCCTCCCGGACGGCACGGTGGACTATCCGGATGCCATTCTAGCGGACTGCGATTGTGTAGTGGCCAGCGTTCATTCTGCGATGGGGAGCACGAGCCGTGCCCGCGGCAAATTGAACCCAACCGAACGAACAATCGCAGCGATGGAGAATCCATACGTGTCGATCATCGGCCATCCAACGGGAAGATTGCTGGGTTCACGCCCACCGATGGACATAGACATAGATGCCGTGGTCGAAGCTGCGGCGCGGACGAACACGATCTTGGAATGTAACGCGAGTTGGCAACGCCTGGACCTTAAAGATGTTCACATTCGTCAGGCATTGGAGGCAGGCGTGACGCTCGCAATCAATACCGACACGCACAGTACCGAGGGTTTTCGCAGCATGCACTACGGCGTACGCACCGCACGAAGAGGCGGAGCTAAAAAAGACGACGTTGTAAACACGCTTGCGCCGGGAAAACTCATCAAGAGGCTAATCGCGAAACGAGCATAGAGACCCCCACCAGCTACAGGATAGCAAGTCGTCATTCCCCTCGAGCCAGAATGAGAATTCGAACACAAAATGACCTCGAATACTGATCATCTCGATCGCAACTACAAGCCGAATGGCTTTTGTCCAAAATGCGGTTATGCCATCGACCCCGGCATTTGCCCGGAATGCGGCAGTGATGTACCGGCAGAGAAACTACGGTCATCCAACTCGCCGGTGCACTATCGGGAATACATCAAACGAATCTGTTCGGTTTTGCTGTTCGCCGCTGCCGTTTACGGAATCACACTCATCCCTTACGTACGGCTGGTACCGACCGTTTGGTTGATCGACTGGAGTGCCCAGCACGGGGCAAATTGGGTACGAATGGAACTCGACAGACGATGGTTGGCCAAGAGCATGACAATCGATCAAATTGAGCGACTCGTCCAAGCGCAGTTCACAGTATCCGACTTGTCGATCCTACGAACTAACCCCGCAAGCGAAGACGTTTTTGCCTGCATAAAGGTCAGGCCTGGCCCTGGCGCATACTTGCCGCCTGATTTGCGAAATAAAAGCATGGCCTTTGGGCCGTTTCTTCCACTGAAAGTCACAGATATCGAGATAAGCCTTTCGGGAAAACCACCATTCGACAACATTCACTATGAGAAAATCGAAGAGAGTGTCTCCACGGGAGTCCAGCATTTTGTCTTCAACTTAGGTCCGCTAGCACCAAAAGGTTATGAACTAGAATTGCGAGGCGTACTGGAGCTTGAACACTCTTTTTGGTTTCGTCACTCATTTGAGCGTACTGCAATTACCAATGTCTGCGATTGCAGTCTGGAGCAAACACTGGCGTCATTCATGATGTTGCCCGGTCGCCCCGAACTCATCAAGAACCTCCATCTGGAAGCCGATGGACCAGCAGTACCGGAAATTCTGTCTGTCATCGCCGATAGAAAGACGCGTACTCCATTTGTTGGCTGTATTTATATTCGCGCGGCGGACAATGGAGAGTATCGTCGCATCTCTAACTATCTTATCAGCGAGGAAGCACCACGCCCGCTGCACATGCTATATTTCATCTCTACCAAAGAACAAGAGCGGCTCGGCCAGGCCAAAGCAATCGATCTACTCATTGTGGGAGATCCAATCCTATCCATGAAGCTTGGACACAAGCATTGGCTTGACGCTCGCGTAGAATGGCTGAATGTGCCGATTACAGCCCCCAAAAGCGCGGGACCAATTCCACCGCTGAACGCCGGTCCGAAGCCACTACCCGGCATGCGCCCCACTTCGGTTACTGACTTCACCTTCGAAGATGCGCTGGAATTCTCTAAAACCGATTGAAACTTTCGCCGATTGCTCGATGCCTCGCGAACGATTCAGTGAAACTTCATTACACTACTTTTGTTTCGGCATCGTCAGCAATCGCGAAACCGGATACACACTTTGCCGCTCATCCCAGTACGGCGAACGCCTGTAGAAGAAATAAAGTCGGGCACGCGGGTCGTTCCTGAACGCCTCATCGCTTTCCAGCTTTTTATCAAACTCCTCGCGCAACTTCGGATCATCTTTCAGCATCTTCTCAGCCAGCGATTCCAGGATGTAATGTTCCGCGTACTCCTTCTGCTCGAAGATGGCATTGAAGAATCCCCACTTGACCAGGGAATCCGGGGCTTCCGGCTCCAGAAGATGAATCGCCAATTTAGCTTGCGTATGGTCCAAAGGCACTATCGCTGAGCCGGCAGGGAACGTACGCTGCTCGACAATGGGCACTGTCTTGTATTTCGGACTGAATCGCCCCTCATAAGGCCAGGGTGTGAAAGATACGTCTTCAAAACGGTAGCTCTCGAACGATCCGGTAATCTGCCCGGTCGTTCGCACAATCGGCACGTCATGCAATTCCAAAAGCTCGATCACTTCGGTCCATTGCGGCGGAATAATGTATGCGAGCGGCGGATTCACGCTCTTGGCGACTTTGGTCTCATTGAACCACACCGAGTCTACCTCATAGGGCGCGCTATTGTCGTAGATGACGCGAGTATCGCCGGAAATCTCGCTATGTACCCTGGTAAACTTCACGCCTTTGAATCGAAACGGCACCGCATCGTTCGTTCGCTCGATGGTGATGGGTAGCGTGCGTTCGGGGCTGTAGGATCGCCCCATCTGCACGGCCTTTTGATCCGCTTGCTGATTGGCCTTACGTAGCACGTCGGGCTCGCGGTTCATCAATTCGAGCGCGTGCAGCATGATGTTGTACGTACCGATAACGCGAGTGCGGTAAGGTTTGAGCATGTGCATTTCAACCAATACCGACGGCCTGTTGCGGATCGCGGCGTATCCCGTGGAAAAGCGCGGACTGAACCCGCCCGAGCGAATGCCCATCGTCGGGTTGCTGCGATCGATCAAACCAAAGTACCGCATGGGCAGGTGCCCGTCCTTTTTAAGAGCGGGCATCACACTCGGCAAAAACTTGTCATCGAGCCATCGACGGATCGGTCGGGCGGTCGCATCGTGATTTTCGACGGCATACATGATGTCATACTGCCAATCACCGCCGTCGGTGGTGTGGTTGTCGAAATGAAGGTCCGGCTTCCAGCAGTTCCACAGCTTGATCAGGGCTTGCATCTCAACCGCGTCGGCCTTTACGTAGTCGCGATTGAGATTCAAATTCCGTGATGTGACCCGCCAGCCCATTTCATCCGGACCGTTCTGGTTGATGCGCGAATACGCATCGAACCGCTCGTGGCCATCCGGACTGAAAATCATGACGAAGACGATGACGACATGATCCAAGAACGCTTCATGTTTTTTGGTGATGGCGATGTCGCGGGCAAGCATCATGGACGCATCCTTGCCGCAACATTCTCCCGGGTGGATGCAGTTTTGAACGAGCAACACCAACTTCTCCGCCGCGTGGGTCGCATTGGGTGTTAAAAGCCCATCCTTGGCAAGAATAAGCAGAGGTAAATCCCGACCTTCCCCGCTCTTGCCGAATGAGGTGTAATGCACTAAATCGCTCGCATCCGCCAGCTTCTGACAATACGCTACGGTCTCCGCGTAACGCGGAGTCTTGCGAAAGTCTGTCCGTTCCGTCGGCGTAAGCCATTCCTTGGGAACATCCTTCGAAAAATGCACAAACGGCTCAGCCGCCCACACTTCACCTTGAACTGTTATCAGAAACAACGTGAGAGCACGAATCAACCGCTTCGCACTTACACGCTCCCAGCCCTCTCTCCGCTCTCCCATTGCCCAAACCCCAATTGTGTAACAAGTTGACTATTACCTGGCGGACCCGTCCGACGAAAACAACATGTACAGGCCTACTGCCAGAAAGAACAGGACCAGGATCAACATGAATAGAGCGATGATCTTCGCTACTCTCCCGCCTTGTGGCCTGATGTCTGCGATCAAAAATTCGTCCAGCGGCGTTGCGCAGTGCGGACACTGCTCCATCGAACGCGAAGAGACCTCGCCACATGCGGGACACCGCAAATCAATGCCGTTGAGCTCATCGTCGGAATCAGTCATAGCTCACGCGAATGTATGCCACGTTCGCTACGCGGGCAAGGGAGAAGCTCGCACACGTCCTCATGGATGTGGAATCGTTGCAAAACGTTGCGACTTAAGCAGGTTGAGGATAGATTCGCAGGATTGATTCACGCTCGAAGCATCCGGGAGCGTGTGTGGATACTGGGAAAATGGCGGATCATCCAGTCAATAATAAAGCGAGTGAGATTGAAAATGGGCAGGAAATCGCCGCTCAGCCCATCAAGCCCTTGGGATTGCTCAGTTTGATTCGTGTCTCGTTCGTTCGCCGCTTCGCCGCCAGCTTGTACATGTTGCTCTCGCTACGCGGGCTGTACCGATTCGGTCGTTTCTTCGGCACGCTCGAATACCTGGTTAATTACAAGAAGCGTTGCAAATTCGCTCGCCGACTCGAACACATTCGCGGCAAAAAATCCCCCACCTCCGAAAGACGCGTTCTTACTCGCGATTTCTTCGCCCAGAGCCGGTGCAACAAGCTGTTCTACCTCATCTTCGAAAGGCTCGCGGAGGAAAACGCCAATGCGCTTTTTTCAGTAACGAACCGCGAAATGGTCGATGCGTGCCTTAAGCGCGGCCGCGGGCTGTACGTGGCGGTGTCGCACCATGGCGCGCATCACGTCGCCGGTCTGCTTTTCGCTCTGCAAGGCTACAAACTTGCAGCCGTGCGCGAGCACGGCGAGGGCGCGATGCTGCGGTACATGCAGGCGCGTCTCGACAAAAAGTACCCGCAGATGGCCCGAACCAAATGGCTTTATCCTGATACATACCCACGTGAGATTATGCGACTGTTTCGGCAAGGGTACGTCCTAGGCAGCGCCATGGATGTCAGCAACGTGCGGCGTCAACACCAAAAAACCGAAATGGTGCGCGTGTTTGGCGAAGAACGCCCCTTCCTTTCCGGCCCATTACGCATGGCGATTCGCTGCAAAGCACCGGTTATTCAATGTTTCATCATCTCCGAACCGAATTTCAAATATCGCGCGGAGATGCTCGGACCACTGGTCGATCCGGAGTTGATCGAAGACGAGGAAGAAACCGTCGCCCGCGCCATGCAGGAGTACGCCGCAAATGTGGAGCGGTATGTGCGCAAATACCCCTCTTCGATCAGTCGACTTTGACCATCTCACTGCTCGTTGCCTTTCGGACGCTTCCCGTTCACAATCTACAATCATGGCGAAGTCGCGCAAGCTCAACATACTCATGCCCTCCGTACCGGAGCAGAATTGGTCCTGTCACTCCTGCGGAAACTGTTGCCGCGCGCTGGTCGCCCATATTTCCGACGAGGAACGGGTACGGATCGACAAACAGGGATGGCGGAAGAAACTCGGCGTTGCTCCATACGTTCGCGCGGGCAAAAGTTGGGTGCTCAGCAAACGAAGCGACGGTGCGTGCGTCTTCCTCAACGATGACAATCTGTGCATGATTCACGCGGAATTCGGCGAAACCGAGAAGCCGGTCGCTTGCCGCATCTTCCCCTTCTCGGTCAGGCCGGTACGCGACGGCTGGCAGGCTTCTCTTCGATTTGATTGCCCCAGCATCACCGGCTCCCAAGGAACGCCAACAGGCCAATACCGCAATTGGCTCTCAGAACTCGCGACCGAAATCCCGTACGCTTCACCCCAAGGCCCCGACACAACGATTCTGCACGGGAAGATAAAGGCGAGTGAGGATGAAATCGAGATCATCACGCGTCGATTCCTGCGCGTGATCAAGCGTACGGAATGGCCGATGCGCAAGCGGCTCATCGCGGCTGCACGCCTCACGGAAATCACTGCAGGTATCAACTTTAAGGAAATTCGCGGCGATCGACTGGCTGAGTTCATCGAAATCATGACCAAGGCGATGGAGAATGAAGCGGATGCCCCCGCCCCCGCGCTAACCGACAAGCAAAAACGCATGTTTCGCCAACTCGCTTTCGCTCACGCGGAGCACGTCACCGTTGACGATTTACTCAAAGGCACGATCGGACGGCTCAAAAAACGCTTCGAACAATTGGGCAAGGCGCGTCGTTTCCTTGCAGGCAAAGGCAAAGTACCATCGGTCGCTGGATACGACGCTCAACCAATCGCCGCTAGCCAATTGACGTTCGAGGCCGTCGAACGGGTCGTGCTTCCAGGCAGCGTCGCCGGTGAAGCGGAAAACTTGCTCTATCGCTATTCAATCGCCCGCGTAACCGGGCGAACGGTTTGGGGAGAGGGCTATTACGGATGGTCCGTGTTTGACGGACTGCGCGCCCTATGGATGAGTATTGCTGTTACGGGTTGGCTTGCGCGAATACTCGCCGCGGCGGATGCTCGCAATGCGATATCCTTTGATGATATCAGCATGGCGCTGGGCATGGTGGATCGCAGCGCAACCCGTGCGCCATCCCTGGGCACGACTACGGAAAAAATGCGTCTTGGCTACTTGACCTCGAAGGACGGAGCGTGCGCCGCGTTGGATGCATACGCACCGGTGAAAAAATCATGACTTGCCGAATCAAAACCGACCTTGCCTCACGGATTGAACATACCTTGCTTAAAGCGGAGGCAACGCCTGCACAGATCGATAAGCTCTGCGACGAAGCTATCGAGCACAATTTCCACGGCGTGTGCGTCAATCCAATTTACGTTGCCCAGGCGGCAAAACGGTTCACGAGCGCAGGAGGCAGTGGGCCCGTGGTGGTCACAGTCTGCGGATTTCCTCTTGGAGCTTCGTCGCCAGAAATCAAGGCCGATGAAGCACGCCGCGCAATCGATGACGGCGCAACCGAAATTGACATGGTCGCATGGATTGGCGGTTTGGTCGCTGGTGATGAAGCGGGCGTGCAAAGAGATGTCGAAGCGGTTGCCCGCGCCGTGTGCAACGCAGGTGAGGCGTATTTGCTGAAAGCAATTCTCGAAACGGCAGCACTCACCGATGAACAGGTCGAACTCGGCTGTCGTATTTGCGCAGAGGCCGGCGCCGAGTTCGTAAAGACCTCCACGGGATTTCACGCGGGCGGCGGGGCGACCGAGCATCACGTGAAACTGCTTGCAAAAGCATCGGGACTGCGGGTGAAAGCAGCCGGAGGCATTCGCGACTTTGCGACCGCGTGCCGGATGATTGACGCAGGCGCATCGCGCATCGGAACTTCGTCAGGTATCGCGATTGTCTCTTAAAGCCACCGGGAAGATGGGTCTCAATTTTAGCCTGACAAACAGACCGGAACTTCTTCTAATACCTCTTTCGACCTTGACGCGGTACGCACGCCTTGGATACCATCGACGCCATAAGCGGTTTCGCCCTTTCTTGCCGACTTAAGTTATGGAGTGACCACATGTCCGCTGAATCCACATCTACTTGCGAAAAATGCGGAGCAACAATTTACCGGGAACACATCGACGCAGGCATCGCGCGTTACGAAGCAGGCAAACTGCTCTGTCCGCACTGCGTTGAAGAATACGAGAGTATGCACGATTCTGCAGGCGGCAGGGGTACGGGCGCGGATGAAGTCCTCGACCCCATCGCGATGGAAGAGGACGAAGGCGAACGTCAGTCATCGGAAACGCAGATCACCGCGTTTGGCGGGGTGGCAATGGGCGGTGGACAATGGACTGACGACAAGTGGATGCGGCCTTTGGACCCCAAAAGCCCCTATGCGAGTCGCTGCCGCACTTTCCATTGCAAACTCAGCGACGGCGCAGTCTCGTTCCTCAACGGCCAAATCAACGACTGGCTCGACGCAAACCCGAATATCAGCGTTAAATTCGCCAATTCAGTCATCGGCATTTTCGAGGGCAAGCACCCCGAACCTAACCTCATCGTCACTGTGTTTTATTGATTATAACCGGGATTTGGGCTCTCCGCTTTTTGCACAGCAGCCTACTGCGCACGATTGTAAGCAAGTGTTGTTATCATTCCTCGCCACCGCTTCAAACAACCGCGGTGTTTATCAAGAAAATTGTGCTCAAAAAGAACGTTCGACATAACACCATGCGTCTATGACGCGATTGTAACATCCACTCTGAAAGGTTCATTGAGTTCTTGAGACTACGGATAACAGGCCTCACCGCTCGTACACAAAAAACCGGCAGGGATTAGCCTGCCGGCTCTTTTCGATAACAAACTCCGTTGTCGCGCGACTGACCGCTTGCAGCTACCTACGTTGCGTCGGCGGCCTGAACAGGTTCCTGGTCGGAGTCGCGTTCTTCGTTCTTTTTCTTGTCGAACGCCTCGTCGTATTCGCCTTTGAGTAGCAGCATCGGCAGGTCGTCCGAGCCTTCGGAAGGCTTGACGGTGGCGACGACCTTGTTTTTACCGACATACTCGCCGCGAAGCATCGACTCGGAAAGGGCGTCTTCGACGTATTGCTCGATCGCACGACGTAACGGACGCGCACCAAACTTCTCGTCCGTGCCGCGATCGATCAGGAAGTCCTTCGCGTCTTGCATCACCTCAAGGATCATGCCCTGCTCTTCAAGCCGCTTGGCAAGCTTGTCCAACTCGAGGTCGACGATGTTCACCATGTCCTTGTGGGTCAGCTTGTGGAATACGACAATCTCGTCGAGGCGGTTGAGGAACTCGGGGCGGAAATGATCTTCCAATTCACTCTTGAGGACCTCCTTCATCTTCTCATACGAAACATCCTCGTTCCGCTTGCCGAAACCGAATTCGTCCTGGACGGTGATGCGGTGAGCCCCGACGTTGCTCGTCATGATCAGGATGACGTTTTTGAAGTCGACGTGGCGACCGAACGAGTCGGTCAGCCGGCCTTCTTCCATGATCTGGAGTAGCATGTTGAAGACGTCCGGATGAGCCTTCTCGATTTCATCGAGCAGAATCACCGTATACGGACGCCGGCGAATGCGCTCGGTGAGTTGTCCACCCTCTTCGTAACCGACGTAACCCGGAGGCGCACCGATCAGACGCGAGACATTGTGCTTTTCCATGTACTCGGACATGTCGAGTACGAACAGCGAATCCGGATCGCCGAAAAGAAACTCAGCCAAGCACTTCGCAAGGTAAGTTTTTCCCACGCCGGACGGACCAACGAAAATGAAGCTGCCCATCGGACGATTGGGGTCTTTCAAGCCTGATCGCGAACGGCGCACAGCCCGGCCAATCGCCTTAACCGCTTCGTCTTGACTGACGACTTTCTTGTGCAGCTCGTCTTCCAAGTTGAGCAAGCGGTCGGCCTCGTCACGCCCCATTTTGGTCAGCGGCACGCCGGTCATCGAACTGATAACCTCGCGAATAACTTCTTCATCCACCACACCGTCGACTTCCTGCGAACGGTCACGCCATTCTTTCTGCATCTCCTTGCGCTTGATTTTGATGGACTCAGCCTTGTCGCGCATCTGCGCGGCCCGCTCATAATCGGCGTTGCGCACCGCCTCGTCCTTCTCGGCGTTGAGCTTGGAGATTTCGCGATCGAGTTCGGTAAGGTCAGGCGGTTTGGTCATAGATTTGAGACGGACGCGAGCACCTGCCTCATCCATGACGTCGATCGCCTTATCCGGTTGAACGCGTGCGATGTATCGGTTCGAGAGCTCCACCGCGGACTCGAGCGCAAGATCGGTAATGCGAACGCGGTGATGCGCCTCGTAGCGGTCGCGCAGTCCTTTGAGAATCAAGATTGTTTCGTCGCGGTTGGGCGGTTCAACGATGATCTGCTGGAAGCGGCGTTCCAGGGCTGTGTCCTTCTCGATGTATTTGCGGTACTCGTCGAGCGTAGTCGCACCGATGCACTGAATCTCGCCGCGGCTTAATGCGGGCTTGAGAACATTGGACGCGTCAATTGCGCCTTCTGCGCCACCAGCCCCGACCAGTGTGTGAAGTTCATCGATAAAAAGTATGACATTACCCGCATGGCGAACTTCATTCATTACCGCTTTGATTCGCTCTTCAAACTGACCGCGGTATTTGGTGCCAGCGACCATCATGGCCAAATCGAGTACCACGATGCGGCGATCCGCGAGAAGTTCGGGGATATCACCATTTATGATCTGCTGGGCGAGCCCTTCGACGATAGCAGTCTTGCCTACGCCAGCCTCACCGAGGAGGACGGGGTTATTTTTCTGACGGCGACAAAGCACCTGAATGATTCGCTCAATTTCGCCGACGCGACCGATGACCGGGTCGAGTTTACCTTGTCGGGCGATTTCAGTGAGGTCGCGGCCAAAAGAGTCGAGGGCAGGCGTTTTGCTCTTACCTTTTTTGACTTCACCGCTGGAACTCGGGCCTATGGGACCCATTTCCTCGGTTTCCATGTTGGCGCCCAGGAGGTTAAGTACCTCTTCACGAACCTCTTCGAGCTTAAGGTTGAGGTTCATAAGCACCTGCGCAGCCACGCCGTCCTGCTCTCTGAGCAGGCCTAACAGGAGATGTTCGGTGCCCACATAGTTGTGGTTGAGATTTCGGGCCTCCTCGATGGCGTATTCGATGACCTTCTTAGCGCGTGGCGTTTGGGGCAATTTGCCCATAGTTACCATGTCAGGCCCGCTTTTGACGAGCTTCTCGACTTCGAGCCGGACCTTGCGGAGGTCGACGTCGAGATTTTTGAGGACGTTCGCGCCCACGCCCGAGCCCTCCTTGACAAGCCCGAGCAGAATGTGCTCGGTACCGATATACTCGTGGTTGAAACGTTGGGCTTCCTGGTTGGCGAGGGCCATAACTTTTCGGGCACGATCCGTGAATCGTTCGAACATAAGATTCTCCTGTGCGATCAAGCGGCGAGTAAGCCGCCATTCGCGACATAGAAGGGGTTCAGACGGCCTGCCGGCGGAATGAACCGCATCGCCCCCAACAGCGTCACTCCACAGCGAGGAGTGAGAGATGCCGGGTATCGTCACAAAACCCCCGATATTACCGGCCCAGCCCAGCGGTGGATTCTAGCACCCTAAATCGGGCCCAGCAACCGACCCCTTGCAGTGGTGGCGGACCGTCCTTTATGGATGTATCGACACGAAAAGACCCCTATGTGAAGCCTGTGCGCGGTGATTTGGGACATTTGTAGGCTTGGGGAATCTGATTAACAGCACCAGCATGTCACACCGAACCAAGTGTGAACAGGCCTGACAAAATACGTATTGGCATTAAAACCCGAAGATACTCGATTGTTATTGACTGCGACTGGAGCTTATGCGTACTGCAACCGTCTGGAGACCGGTCAGATGCAGTCACGTCTTGGCACAACAGTGGCCACCCACTTTGGGCCTGGGTATACGCAGTCAAACAAAACTTCCTCGTCTTTAGCGGTCATCTGTTGCGGAATGACTGCGATACGCTGAAGTCACACTTTGACAAACGCAGTCGGATTCGTGCGTGCCAAATGTTTACACTGACGCGCACTTCTACACCGTTGACACTACATAAACGATGTCGGCGTATGACTCCACCTCTTCATGATCATGCGGCATATTCTCTGCTGCATGCACTGAACAGGAACAGCTTCGTCAAACAGACGGAGAAATATGCTTCGCAAACCTCACTCGCTCTTCGTCCCTCCGCTCGATCCAACTTTAAACACATGTATTTCGGTATGATCGAGTCGACTGATAATGCCATATTCGCCGTCGTAAGTGAACATCGCATAGAACGCGTCGTCGCTTCGTTCCACGGGCAGCTTGAATGGATCGGTCGATCGCTTCAATTCGGGTCTATAGTCCCATGTCTCAACCCAGATCGTCCCAAGCGGGCCACGATTCTTGGGCAACTCTGTCAGGGACGGCGAAGATTCAACGACTTTCGTCATTAAGAGTAATCTAAATTTGGAAGGCGCTTTCGCGGAAGTGATCTGTGCATTGCCATTCGAATCCAGTCCCGTCTTGCCGTATTCGAACCGCTGATCGAGTTCGCTCCACCGCAGTTTCTGTGGAACGCGCGCCTCCTGCTGAACGGCGAAATCTGGCTCACTAACCGCCGTGTCCCATTCTTCCACGGTACCGATTTCCAGCTCATCTTTGTTGAAATTGAGTTTGTAGACGGTGTCTTCGCGAACCGTCTCTGGTTTCGCATCTTCATTTCCGTACAATTCGTACTCCAATTCTTCCGCAGTACGCACGCGCATCAACCACACGCCACTGCCGGTCTCGGTCTCGCGTACAGTCATCACGCCGTCTATCGCCCACTTCGGTGTCTGATACAGCTTAATTTGGACGTCTGCACTGTCAGGTTCATTGCCTCGCTCACAACCGCATACAACAAGCAAACAAACCGCAACCAAGCCCCACGTACTTCCCAGCACCCTATGCTTGCCGTTCATAATCGAAAACTCCCAAGCATTATTGTCCAATCACGCCGCTACCACATTGGCAACATGCTGGACAAATCCCACGCGTTAGTAACTCGCAAATCGCATCACCTCAGGGTTGACAGTATAACCATTAAACCAAAGAAACGAAGCTAAACGCTATTTTAGCAAAACTCCATTCATCCCTTTTATTACGGCGACAGCAGTGGATTCACCCCGACGATTTAATAACGTCAGCGACACTACTTGCAAGAAATTGTCAAGCCTCGGGCGAAGCATGCTCCTCACAAGGTACGAGTTCTCGCCGATTGAAGCAGGAAATCGACTCCAAACGAACGAATCCGCACTAGCGCAGCACAAAAATTCCTTCGCTAATCGAACCTAAAATGTTTTCGCAACGTTAAGCTCATAAGCAGACCCACTGCCTTGTGCACGGTCGTTTTGGCGTACAATTCTCCGTCAAAGTGTGTGGGTACCCGCGTGTACCACGTACAGGCCTTGAGTTCGAACGATGCCGACCTTCGTTGCGTCGCTGTCCAGCGTTCCAACCTCTGACAAGAGTTGGAATCGCATAGTGTCTGCAAATCAGTTATTTTGCTTGTGAAAGGTCGCCCCCCTTTCATAGGGATCGATTTTCCACGAAAATAACGCCCCGCATCGAATGAGTATTCAGGAGCAAGGATCGTCGACAACATGAGCGCTGCGGCCTCCCCAAAAACACCGTCGTTGATGTTCATCCTGGGCATCCTTCTCGCATTAGCCACGAATTTCGCCTTCGCCGACATCGATGTTCACATCGCGCATGTGGGACTACCGGGAACCACGCCGTTTGGTGGAGGCCGGGTCGATTATATTAGGCCGGGCCTGTGGACTCCCGTGAACATTACCGTTTCACTTGTCGGGCAAGCGGTATTTGACGGCGAGTTGCGTATCGAACAGTTCGACGACGACGGCGATCTTTGCTACGACGCTGTTCCTATACACCTCAGCGCCGACACAGGGGGAGCGCAACAATACTTTCTGTACATTCCAGCGAACCCCTCCCGACAACGAAAGCCCTTTTACGCCGAAGTACTGGACGCTGAAGGTGGAGTCGTGGAAATCATCTCAAATGGAGAACGAGCCGACAAAGCATTCCCTACGCAACAGCCGGAAGTCATCGGCCACGATGCGTATTTTATCCTGGAAATCTCTGAAGGTGGTGTGAGCAGACTTACCGATTTGATCGATCTGCCTAAAACGGGCATCAAATTTGCGAGAGAACCAGTTGTCGGACATCTCGCCCCTAAGGATTTTCCACCTCTTTGGTTCGGGCTTGAAATGGTGGACTGCATCGTATGGGAGAACGCCAAACCGGAATCACTGAGTCTACAACAACTACAAGCGCTGGTTCAGTGGGTCGAATACGGCGGAACACTGATCATCTCTTCGGCCGAGACCGCCAGCGCACTAACCATGGCATCCGAGACCAAGTCGCTCATGCCTGCCGAGTTGGGTAACGTCAAGCAGGTGACTTTCCTGCCCAAGTTTCGCTCGCAGATGCTGGGCGACTTTGACAACGAATCATTCATTAGACCTGTGCAGATCGTAGAGGCGGAAGCGTTGCCCGACGCCACTGTCATTCTCGCCGATGGTGAAGCGGGCGACTTGATTACCAGGCGTCCTTTTGGACATGGCATCGTCTTTTTCTGCGGGATAACTCTTAAGGACGCATTCCGTGAAACGGGGAACCCCGGCCGCTTTTTTCGAAAACTATTGAGTCTGCAACCCGAACAGAATGCCGATCAAATGCTTGTGCGAAAGTCATTGTTCGACTATGTCATAGCCGCCGTCAATTTCTCAACATCAGGCAGCGTATATCTTTTAATCGCCGTTCTTTTCTCCGTAATCTATGTGGTTATCTCCACATTCGGCGCATGGGGCGTGTTGGCGGCGAGAGGTTGGCGTCAACACAACTGGGGCGTTTTCGGCCTCATCGTCGTAGCTACCTCCTTCCTCAGCATTATTGCCGTGCGGGCCGTGTTGGGCATCGAGACAAAATTGCATCAAATAAGCATTATGGACGTACAGGCGGGCGAATCCATTGCAACCGCCACGGCATTTTTCGGCCTTAAAACACCGAGTGAAAGCAGGCTTGACGTCTGGTTGCCTTCGGATCACCTCTCGGAAGAAGAGCCCACAAATACCGGATGTTATCTTAAGCCTCTGCCCGTTTCCGGAGAGCCAACAGGCTTGGACTATGCAGACTCCACGGATTATCGGCTCGTGCCTGGCAGCGGTGAAATTCAGAACCTCATGATGCGAGCTACGCTGAAGCGTCTTGAAGGTCGCTGGATCGGCTCTCTTGGGGGCAGGTTCACTGGCAACATCACCGTCAAACGTGGCCCGGAGGGCGGTAAAGACTGGCGGTTTACTAATGACAGTTACGTCGTCAACGACCTGGGCGTGGATCTCCACAACTGCTTTGTGTTCCACACACTTTACAGCAGCCACGATTTCGACGTAAACACGCGCGAAGACCTCATCTACGTTTACGAGGTTGGTACGATTCCGTCCGACGGCGGGCCATTCAAGCTTGCTACCGCGTGCTACAAGAGCGGCAACGACAAGCAAATCTACGAAAAAATGAAGCAGCAACTGCTTGGCGAAGTGTCCGACAATTCATGGGCCAGCAAGTTCCGCTCTCTACTGGGCAACGTAGCTTCATATGGAAATGAGAAAGTCAACGTCACTTCAGGGCAAGAACAGGAAGCTTTGATGTTGCTCTCGACGATTGGGGAATTTAATCCCGTTCGGAATCCCAACAACGTTATGGGTTTCGGAATCACAACTTTCTCCCGAGACCGGCTAAGGCAACTCGACCTTCGCACGCAATTGCAACGGGAGTACGTTTACGTCATCGGCTTTGCGAGAGATCCAGGCCCGATTCGTCTCGCCGTGGGGCGTAATGGCAGGTACCGGACCATGTATCCGGAAGAAGCACAGTCTTGGACCATGTACCGCATCCGCATTCCTGTAGTTTCGCCGGGCAAGGCATCTTTGCCCAAGCCCAGCGACGCTAACGAAGAAGAGGAAGAAAGGAGCTTGCTCGACAGGCTCTTTGACGGGTAGTTCGAACAGGTTATCGACAGGGAAAGCGATCTAAACGTTGATCATTCAGACTATCAACCTGACTAAGAAGTACGGCAAGCTCGTCGCACTCGACAACCTTCAACTCAATATTCAGGAAGGTGAGTGTTTCGGGTACATCGGACCAAACGGCGCCGGCAAAACGACGACCATCAAGATCCTTGCAACACTCCTTCAGCCGACGTGGGGCGAGGCGCGGGTCTGCAACCACGTCGTCGGTTACGAGTCACGTAAGATCAGACCGCTGATCGGCTACGTACCTGACTTTTTCGGTGCTTACGAGGATATGGTCGTACAAGAGTACCTCGAATTCTTCGCCAGCACCTACAACATCACCGGCAGCCAGCGGACCCGCGTCGTAGGCGACGTTCTGGAACTGACTGATCTGGTTTACAAGCGCGACGCACTTGTGGACTCGCTGTCGCGCGGCATGCAGCAACGACTCAGCATCGCCCGCGTGTTATTGCACGACCCCAAAGTGTTGTTGCTCGACGAACCGGCCAGTGGGCTCGACCCCCGCGCCCGTATCGAGATTCGCGAGTTGCTAAAAGAACTCCGCAGGATGAACAAAACCATCATCATCAGTTCACATATCCTGCACGAGCTTGCGGAACTTTGCACAACCGTAGGCATCATCGAGCAGGGCAAGTTGATCTATCACGGTCCGCTCAAAGAGATCATCGAACGAGCCCGCACCGGAACCAAGCTGCATATCCGCGTTGTCGAACAGCAGGACCTTGCAGCCTTGCTGCTCGAACGGGCGAAAGGCATTAAGGAAGTCGCCCAATTAGACGGTGAAATCATCGTGGAACTCGATCGCCGTGTGCATGACTTTTCCGGCATCGCAAAATTGCTCCTGGAGAACAACTTCAAAATTCGCGAGATCAAGGAAGAAGAAGTGAATCTCGAAACGGCATTCATGCGTCTGACAAAAGGAATCGTGCAATAGGAGTCTTCAGCTACCCGTCTTAAATGGGAGCACATGCGGACGAATCAAGGTTAGGCAAGCATCACTCAGCGCCCCATAGCGGGTTTGCAACGGTGGCGGCAACAGCATCAGAAAATCGACAATGAATGAGGTTCTAAAAAAACTCTGGCTTTGGTTTTGGCACCTGTTGCCCGCTAATCCGATTTTTATGCGTGTGGTCTACGGCGGATCGAGGCGTGCACGCCACCTCTGGCTCCGCGCGGCCTACCTCTCCATCCTCCTTATGCTCGTTTCTTTCTCTTTGATGAGAACCACAACGGGTCCTGGCGCATCACTGACCGACCTTGCCAAGGGCGCATCACAGACTTTCATGTGGGCATCTATCCTGCAACTCGCGCTTATCTGCTTCCTCGCTCCCTCTTTCACCGCTTCCGCCATCACTCAGGAGCGCGACGCACAAACGTACAATATCCTTCTATCCACACCGTTAACCAACGCACAGATTGTATTCGGTTCGCTAATCAGCAGGCTTTTTTTCGTCATCATGCTTCTGCTCGCGGGACTGCCAATCTTCTTAATGACCATGCTTTATGGCGGCGTAACCATGTCGCGCATTATCGAGAGCTTTGCCCTCAGCGGCTCCACTGCCGTCCTGACGGGAGCTCTTGCGATCTTCGTCGCCACGATGGGGGTGGGAACCAGACGAACGATCTTCTCGTTCTACATTCTGATTGCCCTTTATCTGATCGTCGTCTATCTGCTGGGCACGCTTCCTTTCACCCATGTCAGCGCCGCTCCACCCAATAACGCCGGACAACAGATGAGTTGGCTCGCAACCATCCATCCATTTCTCGCACTCAATGTTTCCTTGCAGGTTGTGCAAGCGCCATCCTCGCGGCAGCTCGTGGACTACTCCGCCTTGGGTCGCTACGCACTTTCGAATCCAGCGGGCTTTTACGTCATGTGGACGCTGATCGTCGCTTTCATCCTGACTATCGCGTCGATCTTCTTTGTTAGGAACACTACAAAAACCGGCGAACGAACACTTGGCACGGTGCTCAAAAGCGCCATTTCTCGCAAACGGGTAGGCGAACGCACACGTCAACCGCGAACCGTTTGGCCAAATCCCGTCGCTTGGCGCGAAGCGAAAACCAAGACGACCTCGGGCGACTGGCTGAGATGGGCCATTATCATTCTCGGCTCCATCTCTTACTTGATTCTGCTCATCATCTACGCCAACAACAGCTTGACACCAGCCGGCCTTAGGCTTGGTCTTGTCAGCGTAACGCTGACGCAGCTTATCCTCGCCTTGCTCTTCGCCACCAACACTGCAGCTACCTCCATGACCAAGGAGAAGGAGGCCAAGACCATGGACCTTCTCCTTACAACTTTATTGACCAGCAAGTACATTCTTTGGGGCAAACTAAGGGGGCTCGTTTCGTTCTGTCTGCCGCTGTTGGGCGGACCGGTTCTGCTTTTGTTCATCGTAGGCTCGTATGTTTTGATTAGCAGTTCGAAGGTGAATATCTGGATCGAGTCCGCCTTGCAGCTTGGCGCATTGATGCTCGCTTACACCGCTTTGACGTGCGTCATTTCCCTCCAGATTTCCCTCAAAAGCAAAAACAACGTCGTCGCGGTTATGTCCAGCATGGGTACGATTATCCTGCTGTTTGGCATCGCATCCGGCGTGAATTACGCCATCGTTTCGCAGTCAGCGGCAGAAGTCGCTGCGTTCTTTGCACCCTTCTCGCCTTTCACGGCTGTTCGATACCTGACCGACCCCGTCGCCCTGTTCGACACGCCAGCAAGCTTTTCCAATAACGGCACCGCCGTCCGAATAGCCATGATGGTCGGAAGCACCATCTCTTTTTTAGTTTATTGGCTTATCGTCGTCAGCGTCTACAAGGGATTGGTACGCAACTTCGACATGATCGTAAGGAAGCAGTCGGGGTTGTAATTGAGAATCTCATCCCAATCGCCGGACGTCAGTGATTTCGGGATAGTGTTAGGCCGCGGCCTTCTCCCGTTATGGCAAGGCGGTATCGGCTATATCCTGAATCGCCCGACCAACGTATTGAGTTGCTCGGCCAGTTGAGATAAGGACTCGCCCGCACTTCGGGTTTTCACGGCACCGCCGACAGTCTGCTGTGCTGTTGTGTCGACATCGGCGATGCTTTTCGTAATTTCTTTACTCGCCGTAGCGGTTTCGCTAACGACGCCAGTTGTACTCTCTGCCGCTTCCGCCGACAGGTTGATGCTTCGCGAAATATCTTTCGTCGTATCGCTCTGCTCCTCGATCGCTGCCGTGATGGTGCCGGAAATTTCGCTCACCTGGTTGATTGCCTTCAAAATATTCCCGATTGACTCGACAGAATCACCCGTCGAGCTTTGGATACCTTCTATCCGTTTTCGAATGTCTTCGGTAGCCTGCGCAGTTTGATGCGCTAACTCCTTTACTTCAGTCGCGACAACAGTGAAGCCTTTGCCTGCCTCGCCTGCCCTAGCAGCCTCAATGGTCGCATTCAGCGCCAAAAGGTTAGTTTGCTCAGCAATGTCCTCGATCACTTCAATGACTTTGCCGATGGCGTCCGCCGATTCGCTCAGCTGGCCGATTTGCTCGTTACTCGCTTTTGCCAGCGCGGCGGCTTCGCTTGCCACCTTCGACGAATGCTCAGTATTGCGTGCGATTTTCTCAATTTTTGACTCCATCTCCGTCATCGCTGCAGCCACACTCCTGACGCTCTCGGCCATCTGCCCGGTGGAACCGGCTACGCTGTTTAAATTCGTCGACATTTCCTCGGCCGCTGCTGCAACGGTACCCGAAAGTGAACGTGTTTCGACGGCACCATTTTCCAACTGTGCCGCAGTAGCGGATAACTCAGTGGCACTCCCAGCAAGCACCCGGGCATCGGAAGCGATTCTGCCAACGGTATTGCGAAGTTGATCCGCCATCTCATTCATAGAGTTGACCAATTTACCCGTCTCTGCCTTCGCTGTAACGTCGCACCGCACTGTCAAGTCACCTTTGGCAATCGTGTCCGCAAATTCTGCAACCTGAACAATGGGCCGAGACACCTGAAGCGAAACGAAATAGGCCACAACCGCCACAACCAGCGCAGCAACCACAGTCAAACCAACGCTCCACAGTACCAAGCTGCGCTGTGCCTGTTCTTTGGTCACCTCCATATCCTCAATGTCAGCCAGAGCCTCGGATACATCCATTTTCGCATTGAGGCAATAGGTCAAGCCCTGCAACTGCACAGGCCCGTAGGCAATCAATGTCTCATTTCCAATGTAATCTGTAATGATATCAATGCCAGCCTTGCCGTCTTCGATCACTGCCCTGGTGGCTTTTGTATCAACCTTCCCGTTGGCCGGGTCCCTGAATGAAGCAATGATGGACCGATGCGTGGGATCACGATGAGAATCTGAGCGCATCAGGTAATCCGAACCGACCAGAATCGTCTCGCCCGTTTCTCCCAGCCCTTTACGCTGGCCCATAATGGCATTGATTCGATCAATCGGCATCTGAAAAAGAGCCACACCGATTCGCTTTTCGTCGTCGAAAATAGGAGATGCGATGAAACTCGCCGGCGCTTCGTAGGAAGGGTAATATTGCTCGAAATCAACGAGGATCGATTCCCCTTTATTCAGAATGTTTGCTTTTCGAAACGCCTCGCCGAAATTAGTGTGTGCACAAGGACCATCCAACAATGACGTTGCGTAGTCGATTTCCTTGAAAACCGAATACACGATATCGCCTGTTTCCGTATCAACCAAGAAAATGTCGTAGTACCCGAATTTTTCCAAGTAGTTCCGAATAATGGGATGGATCTCTTTGTGGAACCCAGCGTATGATGAACCGTCTTCACATGCATCCAGCAGGTGCTTAGAGCCGAGCGGATGTTTGTTTGAGGCAATGTAGCGGTGCTGAAATACGACAGCCTCATCATCCAGACGATTGAAATAACTGTTTACATCAACCGCTTGCCCGCCATTTTCCGTTTGATACTTGCCCGCGAATTGATTTTCATAAAAGGAAAGTACACTCCCGTGGACTTCTTGCAGATCTTCCGGCGTCAAATTCGCCTCACCGGCATAGGCGTGAAAATGATCCGATAAGTTGCGCATCGCACTAACAATCATTTTATTTTCGGCAAAGGTCGTAACCTGATCTGCAATCCCTTGAAAATACGATTCGATCTGTTGCTGCTTGATCTCCCTTTGAACAACCAAAGTCTGATAAACCGAATCTGTCAAAGCCTGCGCGCCTTGCGACTGGATCTCGGCAACGGTCGATTTTGTTTTCGAGTAAGAGGCAAACCCGGCTGCAAAAAGAGGCAGTAATGAACAGCAAAGTAGAATCAACAGAAGACGTAATCGCAAACTCATCCTGGCCTTCTCCATGAAACATCGTTTTTGCCACCAGATCGCAGATCAGCGTCTGGCAGCCCAGCGAGATGATCCCGGCCACTTACAGAGCTCTCATGCCTGACTACCGTGTGTGCGCTAACCCCAAACCGGTTGTCATTCGGTTTTAGAGTTTATCGATTGTGACCTTGCCAGCATGAGAGTAGACCGCCCCGACTAGCGCGACAACAATGTGCCCAAGAGCCGCCGCCACGAAATTCCAAACGCCGAACGATCTTTTCGCATTAGGATCGGCTTTCAGGCCGCTACACCTAAAGCAATTACACGAACATATGAAGCTTTCAGAAAATCAAAAAACAAGCGCCTCCATGATTTGCGCGCAAATCAGGAGCTTCCCGTTATAAGACATTGCTATGCTAAAAATGTATTGCGCAGGTTAAGGGACTCTGCTAGCGAAGCAATAAATAGCTGTACTAACCGGATCTGAAACGCTATCCACCGCTAAAGCTCGGGTTATTGCCCAACGCTTCCATCATCGTCAGTGCAGCTGGCCCTGCCAAAACCACTAGAATCGCCGGGAAGATAAACAGAATTAGCGGAGCCATCAGCTTCACGGCCGTTTTTTGCGCTCGCTCTTCCGCAGCCTGACGACGCTTCATTCGCAGCGCGTCCGATTGATTCCGCAAAGCTCTTGCAATGCTCGTACCAAAACGCTCCGCCTGATTGATAACACCAACCAGCGAACGCACCTCGTCAAGATCGGTACGCGCGGTCAAGTTCCCGAGCGCCTCCGAACGAGGAATACCCATCTGCGCTTCAAGCGTCACGATCTGCAATTCTTCCGCGAGTTCCGGATGGACGATTTTCATCTCTTCCGAAACGCGCTGCATCGCCGCATCCAGCCCCAAACCCGACTCAACCGAAATGACCATCAGGTCCAACGTATCCGGCAGTCCACCTTTAATCGTTTCTTTCCGCTTACCCACGGCCATGCTAAGCCAGAAGTTTGGCGCCATAAATCCGCCAGCGGCGCAAAACAGCGAGATACCGAAAGTACTCTGGATGCTCTCACCATTGGCAATCGTGTACACAAGTCCCGCAAGACCGAGCCCCACCGCAGCGATGGTTTTGCTCGCAAGGAACGCCGACGGAGCATTATCCGTGCGAAAACCCGCAGTCGCCAATTTCATCCGGAGTTTTGACATCTCTTCCGGATTTTTAAGCATCACTGGTTTCATCGCGATCGGAGTCACGCGCTTCATCAGCTGTTTCGTGACCGATTCGCGCGCCTGCGCCCGAATGTCGGCTTCGCTCGCCGCCTTCTTCGATCGGCCTCGCATGCGTCGCTTGACTGTTTCGTCGCCCTCATCCCCTTTGGGCCAAAGCGCATAGATAATCAGCGCGATACTGAAAACGACCAACAAACCAAGCATGGGAAGCGTCATCGTGTCTACTCCCGTATCTAACACCCGATCTCACCGCGTGCCGGCAAGACGTTTCTTTTTCCCCAAGGCTAACTCCAACTAAACCTTAATGTTCACGATCCAGCGAATCATTGCCAAACCCATAAGTTGCATACCGCATGCAACCATTAGCATGATTTTGCCCAGTGGGTCAGTGAACATTTTGCCCGCGTAGTCCGGATTCAAATACCACGAAGCAAAGAAGACCAGAAACGGCAACAAAAAGAGCACCCAACCCGAAAGCCGCCCTTCCGCCGTCAAGCCTTTTACCATCCCCTTCAACTCGATCCGCTGACGAATAACCGCGCCGATGTTGTCCAACACCTCCGCCAAGTCACCACCCGTTTGTCGCTGAATGCAAACCGCTGTAACGAAGAAGCGCACATCCAACGAATCCACGCGATCTGCCATCGTTTGAAGCGCTTCTTCGATTTTCAAGCCGAGGTTCTGTTCGTGATAAACCTGCCCAAACTCTGTCGAAATCGGCGCAGGCATCTGCTCGTGAATCAGTTGAATCGCGCCCGCGAGCGAGTGCCCCGCCCGAAGCGCCTGACTCATCATCTCGAACACGTCGGGCAACTGATTGTTCAGTTTGGTCATACGCGCGTTACGCCTGAAGTTGACGAAAAACAGCGGCAAGAGCACTACCGCACCGCCAGCCCCCAAGGCCGCCAACGGATTGAACTGCAACACAACCAGAGCAACAGTAATCAATAATGACAACGACGCGAGGTTCACCAAAGTCGAAGAGGCTGACCACGCAATATCCGCCTGGTCCAACATCGTTTGTAGCTTCGGCACAAATTTGAAGTGTCCGACGATCTTGTCCGCAAAAGTCGATTGATCCGCCAAAGCACCGCGGCGCAAAATTGTCTCCAATGCCTTGTCGGGCTTGCCACTGTGCCCACGCAGCCGATCGTGGAGACGCTTCTTGTTAGACGTCTTCGTTTCGGACATCGTCTGGTAAATGCCGAAACACAGAAGCATAGCCCCCACAACGCCCATGGCGTACACCGCAACCTCCGGGATTTCCGCCAGGATGAGATACATCGTTTTACTCCCGTACCAACGTTGGACGAACTTTGCCCATCGCTATACACATCGTTCCTAAACGTCATCGTGAGATCGCTTGTCAATCTGCACCCGAGACGTGCGAACGTTACTCTCCGTCATCCGTCATTAACACCTTGCGTTCGAACAGCGATGGATCAAGGTCGCAACCCGAAGATTTAAGCCTATCCAAAAACGAAGGCCTGATACCCGTCGCCACGAACTGCCCATATGCCTTCCCTTTAGGCGACAAACCCAGTTGCTCGAATGCAAAAATATCCTGCATGGTGACGATCTCGCCTTCCATTCCGGTCACTTCGGTAACGCTGATCACCTTTCTCGGGCCACCTGTCAGACGCTGCGCTTGAACCAGTAAATGAATGGCTGACGAAAACTGCTGCCTGATGGCGCGCACAGGCAGGTCGAAACCCGCCATCATCACCATCGTTTCCACACGAGCGACCGCATCGCGCGTACTGTTTGCATGAATAGTTGTCAACGACCCGTCGTGGCCCGTGTTCATCGCCTGCAACATGTCCAGCGTTTCCGGACCGCGGCACTCACCGACCACGATGCGGTCGGGCCTCATACGCAAACTGTTGATCAACAGATCACGAATCGCGATGCGCCCCTTACCCTCGATGTTGGCTGGTCTCGTTTCCAATCGCACAACGTGAGGCTGGCGTAGCTGTAACTCCGCCGCGTCCTCGATTGTCACGATCCGATCAGTATCCGGAATAAACGAAGACAGGTTGTTCAATAGGGTTGTCTTACCCGATCCCGTACCACCAAGCACGACCACATTGAGGTGCGCCTTGACGCACGCTTCCATAAAGTCCCGCATTTCCGGCGTTACCGATTTAAAATTGATGTAATCGTCCCAAGTGAGCGGGTCGGCACCGAATCGACGAATCGACATACTTGCGCCGTCAATCGCCAGCGGCGAAATCACCGCATTGACACGGCTTCCGTCCTTCAAGCGTGCGTCCACCATCGGCGATGTTTCGTCGCAACGCCTACCGACCGCCGTCACGATCTTGTCAATCACGTGCATCAGGTGTGCGTTGTCGCGAAACTGCACTTCCGTCAACTCAAGCTTGCCGCGTCGCTCCACGTATATCTGTTTGGGACCGTTGACCAAAATATCGCTAATAGCTGGATCACTTAGCAACATCTCCAGCGGACCGTAGCCGAACGTTTCATCCAACACTTCGTTGACCAACCGGTCACGTTCGTTGTGGTTCAGTAGCGTGTTTTCTTTTTCCGCCAGATCGGCGACTACTTCGCGCACCTGACCGCGAAGCTGCTCTTCCTCGCCAACCATCCGCGTTAAATCCAGCTTCTCAATCAATTTGCGGTGTAAGCTCACCTTTAATGCTGCAAACTGTTCGCTCTTTTCCTTCGAGACCTTTTTCGATTTAGCGGGGTTGTCTTTTGCGCCCGGGTTTGGTTTCGCCTGTTCCGCAGCTTTAGGCGTGGACGAGGGTGTACTAGCCGGCACTCCCGGTCCCGAAGCAACCGGCGCATTCGGATTTGCCGGAACCCCAGGTTTGTTCGGCGCAGTAGGTGGCGGCACCTTTACTGGAGAACGTTTACCAAACATGCAAGACCAACCCCACTAGGTTTGAGACCTCGATACACTCATACACAAACAGGTCGAAGCAACATCGCCCAACCAGAAGCGCGTAAACACACTGCATAATCAGCGCACGCGTCAATTCCCCGCGAAAATCCGACCCAACAGTCCCTGCCCCTTCTTTCCTTCTTCGTCGTTGTCAGCACCCGTAACTTGGCTGTGCAATCGGGCAGCCACACCCTGTATTGCGGCGCGCACTTTGCTCTTGGGGCTGTACGTAAGCAATGGTTCGCCCAGATTGATCGCTCCACTCACGGTATTCCAGTCGTCGGGAATGCTGGCGAATTCCTCAATCCCCAACGTTTCCGTCACATCTTTCACTGACAGGTGACCCGAATCGCGACCCAGACGATTGAGAACCAACTTTGTCCGGCTTACATTCGAACCCGTTTCCTTCATGGATTGAATAATGCGCATAGCATTTCGAACGCTGGGCACAAGCAGTTGCAGCAGTAACAGGTGATCGTCGGAGAAATCCAGGATGCTTTGCCCACCACCATCGAATCGTGTAGGTCCGTCCGTAACTACATAATCACTGTACTGCAACAGCGCGGATAACAAGCCCATACACCCGGACGCCGTGATCGTCTCCGCTTGGTCCAACTGCAATGGTCTGGAAAGCACATAAACACCGGTCGGATGTTTCACCAGAACTTGTTCGATTACCGTGCGCTCGAGCTGTTCAGGGGAATGACACAAATCTGCAAGCGAATAGTTCACATCCACGTCCAAGTGCGTAGCGACCTGGCCGTGACGATAGTCCAGATCGACCACGACCACCCGGCCTTCCGCAAGTTGAGCTAACTCCACTGCCAGATTCGTTGTTAATGTTGTCGTTCCAATACCGCCCGATGATCCCATCACGGTGATCAACCGACCCCGCTGTACCATCTCAACGCGTGTGGACGCAACGCGTTCGATCGCCTCGGTTAGCGCTTTAGTATCAATGGGGCGAGGCAGATACTCGCGCAAACCAATCCGCATCGCTTTGAGAATCAATTGTGCATCGGTGTTGGCGGATACCGCAAAGACAGCAACATGTGGATTGGCGGACGCAACTTCACCCGCGATTGGCAACACCGCCTCCGGTGCTGGATCCAGATTCACAAGAAGCACATCGGCTGGAAACTGTGCAACAGCTTGACTCATCAGAGCCGCTTCCTCGACTTCGGCGACGATCTTCACACCGTCGAATTTCAGAAGCGTGCTGCGCAGTTCTCGGCCGAACTGCTCGTCGTTATTCACCACGATGAACTGAATGCCGTGCCCCATGATGACTCGTACAAAACTCCGCGCTGCCCCCAAGACGTTCGCGAAGTTCAACCCGAACCGGGCCGGCGGTTGCGTCCGCCGACCCGAGTCCGAAATCTCACTCGTACTGCCAGGCTAGATGCTACTCGATCAACTCAACCGGTCGCTTTCCGCCCAAACGCTCGAAAATCTCGGCAAGACCCGCGGAATATTCCTCAATCGAACCTTCCACGTGCAGATGCTCGCCCTGTCCTATATCGGCTATCTCATCCATCAAGCTCTGATCGGAGTTCGCCCCAACACTGACCGCGAACACCTTCATACCCAACGACGCCGCAATTCCCGTTTGCTGCAGGGCATATCCGTCTGCGCTTAGACCATTGCCACCAACATTCGCATGACCATCAGTCAACAGGATGATCATCTTATGGGACGTGCCTCGCGCTCGACTGCTACTTAGCTCTTCGATTGCCCGTTCGAGCCCACCGCCGATACAGGTGTTCGAATTGTAGTGGCCTGCCTGCATCTCATTTAAACGATTGCTGACTTCAACAAATTTGTTGGTCAGATCAACCTCGTGATGCGCAGTCGTAGCATAGATCTCAAGCGACAACTGATCATTCGTATCAAGATCATCGATGAACTCAACCATGAAGTTTACCGCGTCTTTCACTGCCTGCATGGGCTGAACCGGAGTGTCGGCAAGTTCCGCCGTCTGGTGATTCGCGGCTCGCTTCTCGAGCAAGTAGTTCACGAACGTTTTAAGACCGAAACGATACTGGAAATCGGAGTTCGCTTGGGCCATCCGCGTGTTGCTGCGACGCATGTAGTTGTAGATGTAATCGCTCCAGGAACCCTGGTTATACGGGTAATCTACCAGCCATGTCAGCTCGCTTGCACCAACCCAATCGTTGCCATTACCGTTATTGCGCTCGTCTGCCGGAATGCTCTCCCAAAGACCACCGGGATGGCCACTATCCCACCGTGCCAAACCGAGCGCAACAGCAACACGGTTTGTCCAAGCATACTGGCCACTGGAATCTTTAGAACCGTCATAGTCCGGTGCCAATAGCGCGGCGATTTCGTCCTCTGAGTACCCAGCCGATTGGTACCAGGTTACGAGACCATCGTCATTGAACGTTTGGTAGCGCGGAAGATGGATGAGTGCAGGATCATCTCTCGGCTCGTAATCCGTAGTGAGCGTGTTGCCCCAGTAATAAAGCCATCCCCAAGTAGGACCAACCTGTCCACCACCAACGGGGTTATCACCCGGATCGTTTCCACCTTCCCCTGGATCACCCGGCCCATCAACCGTAGGGTCCTGATTTCCTCCAAATGGATCGCCTGGATCCGGCGGAGTTGACCCGTCTCCGACGCCGATCTTACCTGACTCAATCGGCAAGCCTTCCCAAACATCAAACAGGTTAATTTCGGTCAGGCGGTAGTGGCGCAGTTCGCTGTCGTCCGTGTGTGAACCTGAAAGGTCCGCGACAATCGCAATGTCGCGCGGCACCATGATCGCCGTCGCACTCGCCGACACGTCGGTTTCGCTCTTGCCAAAAATATTGGCGAAGAACAATGGTACACCACCGTTTGACGAATCCTGTGTATGACGCACACTCAGCTGTACCGCGTCCGGCAATACCTCCGTCGGATGGAAGATGTACCGATTCTGGCTGGCATTGTACTCTGCACGACCGAAAACGATGTCCGTATTGGGATCGATGACCAACGCTCGACCAAATACCTCGTTTTCTTTCACGTACTTAATGGCTGCCTCTCGGGCGAGTTCAACAGGATCGCCATCACCATAAACAGACAGCATGCTCGCTGCGGCAAGCGCAGCCGAGTCCGCAGTACGTTGTAAATCCGCTTTTGCGTTGTAGAGATGACCAACGTCGATAGTCAAAGCTGCCATGCCAAGCAAAACAGTCAGCATGACCGCAACCTGTACAGCGACAACCGCTCGCTTGCGATTATCGCGCCATCGACCAAGCAGGCTAAGCTGCCCTTTGAGTCGCCTCAGCTTACGTTGAGGTCTCATCTTATTTACCCTCCGCGAGAGAATGCGAACACCGCATATGCGGTGCTCTCTCAGCGCTGCATTCGCCTCCCGGGGGCAAACTGCGCTTCTTTTCGACTCCTTAATTCGATCTATGTGCTCCGACAACCGCCCACGACACACCCGTGGAGGCGTGGTGGGCATCTTGTCGTTTCACGATGTTC
>JANQHN010000028.1 GCA_028282665.1 Phycisphaerae bacterium
GTTCTCCGCATATCGAATTGATCGAAGATGAATCCATCGCGCCGGGCGGGTGCGTGGTGCAAAATGCCGAATCCAAGATCGATGCGTCACTCGATACCCAAATCGAAGAGATAGCTTCCGTGCTTCTTGGGAAAGGGAAGTGTGATGACTAGTTTGTTTGCAGGTCATCTACCCGTTCTCGAAAAGGCGCAGTCGCGCCGTGTCGAAGGGCGCGTTTGCGAAGTTACGGGGCTTACCGTAGTTGCGCGTGGCTTGCTCATTCCCATTGGATCGATGTGCCGTGTCTCTCGCAGCAACGGTGAGGATATGATCGCGCAAGTGGTCGGTCTGCGCGGCGATACCACGGTTTTGATGACATTGCAGGATCCGCAGGGTGTTGCAGCTGGTGATCGCGTGGTCAGTGTGGCTGGTCTTCAATACGTACCCGTGGGAACGCAGATGCTCGGTACGGTACTTAACGGGTTGGGGGAACCGGTGGACGGCAGGACGGATTTTACCGTCGAAGCTCACTATCCGGTGTTTAACGATGCTCCGCAGGCCCTTACGCGATCACCTATCGACTCCGTGCTCTCGATCGGCGTGCGTTCGATCGACGCCATGCATACCGTGGGCGGTGGGCAGCGATTGGGAATCTTCGCGGGAACGGGCGTGGGTAAGAGTGTGTTGCTGGGCATGATTTCGCGTTTTACTTCGGCTGATGTGACGGTAGTTGCGCTGGTCGGTGAGCGTGGTCGTGAGGTGGGTGATTTCATCCGCAAAGATCTCGGCGAGGAGGGAATGAGGCGCACGGTGATGGTCGCGAGCACTTCCCACGAATCACCTGTTTTGCGCGTGCGTGCGGGATTCGTTGCGACAGCGGTTGCGGAGTATTTTCGCGATCAGGGCAAGGACGTGTTGCTGTTGATGGACTCGACCACGCGACTCGCCATGGCCCAACGACAAATCGGTCTATCTGCGGGCGAGCCGCCGGCGACCAAAGGTTACCCGCCTAGTGTATTCGCTCTCATGCCGCAACTTATGGAGCGAAGTGGCCGAACCGCCAAGGGGAGCATCACGGGCTTGTACACCGTTCTCGTGGAAGGCGACGATATAAACGAGCCGATTTCCGACACAATTCGAGGCATTCTGGATGGTCACATTTGGCTGTCACGTGATTTGGCAAATCGTGGCCATTACCCGGCGGTGTCTGTGCTCGAGAGCATTAGTCGTGTGATGACGGACGTTGCGTCAGACACACACGTCCGAGCGGCGAAGACGGTGCGGCGGGTGCTTGCAGTGTGGAACGACATCGAAGACCTGGTGAATATTGGAGCGTATGCGGCGGGTACGAATGTGGAATTCGACGTTGCAGTGAAGATGAAGCCTGCGATCGATGCGTTTTTGCAACAATCTACGCACGATCGATCTTCGTTTGAAGAGACTTCCAGCGGTGTTGTGCAACTGGCGGAGGGGATCGAAGAGGTGCGAAGCGGACTTGCGGGAACTACCGCTGCCGCCAAAGCGGGTTAGTTCGCGACTAGTATGCGGGAGAATATCACGATATGGCACGTGGATTCGTATTCCGGCTTGAGGCATTGCTTCGTGTCAGGAAGCAGGAGCTTGATGCACAAAAACGCGAGGTGGCTCGCGTGGTGCTAGAGAAATACGACATCGAGCAACACCTCACTGACCGTGAATCCACGCTTCGTGGCGAGTTCGAGTCACTGCGTGACGAGCAGGCCGATTCGGGTCGAGTCGACCTTGCAGGCATTCGCGGGCATCGTTTGTACATGGGCCGGTTGCACCGGGAGATAGCGGAGACTTACCAGGAGTTAGGTCTGAAAGATCAGGAACTTGCGAAGGAACGCGAAAAACTCGCGGAAGCTTCGAAGCGCCTCAAAGCGATCGAGAAGCTAAAAGAGAAACGCTGGCGTCGTTACATCACAGAGCTTAATCGCAAGGAGCAAGCGATGGACGATGAGACGGCGTTGCAGCAATACATGCGTGTTCGGTTGACGAAAGAAGTTGAGGTGTAACCACCATGGCGGTCAAGTCGACATTCAAGAAGGCTTATGAACTCATTGCGTTGCTCGCGCTGCTTCACGTGCTTGTATTGGGCGGTGTGGTGGGGGCTGCAGTGCTGACCGGCGGGGTGGATGGCGAGAAAATCCGCAAGATGGCAGATGTGCTGCGCGACAAAGAGGAAGAGATTGATCCTGAAACGGAAGGGGAAGCACAAAGCAAAGACGCAGACGTAGCGTTGGCTTCCGATTCTTCAACCGGCAAGGCAGTCAAAGATGCTGCGGCTGAATCGCAACTGAAAGAAGAAATTCAACGCCGCGAAGCACAACGCATCAAGGACGAGCTATCGCAACGGGCCGCTCAGGTGAACCGTGCGCTACTGCTGTTCAAAATGAAGGTTGAGGAATTCGAGCAGATGAAAGCGGCCTCTGCGGCGAAGGATGAGGCGGTAGCGGAAGAGCGTGACGAGGAGGGTTTCAAGAAGCTGGTCGCGATTTTCGATTCGCTTTCTGCAAAAGTTGCGGCGGAGATGATGCTGGACATGGAAAACGAAGATGATGCTGCTCGCATTTTATTGCAAATGGACGAGCGCAAAGCGAAGAAGCTTGTCGAGGCCGCCAAGAAGTTGAATCGGTTGGAGAAGATGCAGGACATTCTTCAGCGGGTCCGCGAAGTGGCGCCGACTAAATCGGATGCACTTAAGGGGACGCAATAAAACGGTTAAACCAATGATCGGCTCGTTTGAAGCCCAGATTGAAACGGCACAGTCACACTCTTCAAATGCCAGGTCGAAGTGGCGAGAGGAGACGGCGGCGCTGCGCATGGCGTTTGACGCGGTGCTCGACGCTGCCCGTTCGGCGACGGTAACCATGCCGGCAGCGCCGGGTGGAATCAGCGAAAATCTGATGTTCGAAGCGCAGCGCGGATCGAACGAAGCGAAACGTACAGCACGCCGGCAAACTGCGTCGACAACAGACGGGCAAGGTATGGTTGAAAAAGGTCGCGATGTTTCGGGCCGTACTGCAGTGTCGCAAGCCGGCCGAATTGCTGTGGATACCAGGACGGCAGGACACGGTGAACAGCTGAAAAACAGTATGCCTCAGTTTTTGCAGACAAAGGAAATTTCGGGGTTTGGTACCGGGGGGCGATCCTTCAGTGAGTCAGCGATGGATCGACCGATCGCATTTGCGCAGACGACGATTGAAGGTGGGCAGGTCGGCGAAGCGAAAGCGCTTTCCGGTCAGGGTTTTTCGGTGAACGTGCCGAACGGCGGTGAGGCAGTTCAAGGTGTCGGCCATCCACAGCAAATTGCCGGTGCCAATCATACGGTTCGCGTAAGCTCCGATTCTCCCGCGAAACAAGTCGCTCAGATATTGAGCACAGCGAAGGGTGGGGAAGTACAAAGCGTGCGAGCCGTCGCGCCTGCCGGCGATGCTGATCCAGGTCGGAATATACCGCGGGATGTGAAACAGACAGAGAAGCAAACGCCGCCAAGACCGGACTCCGGTGTGCCGCGTCAATCCACCGCCGCTTCCACGGCCGAGCCTGCTCCCTTCGACAAGCTTATTCGTTCTATTCGTTTGCAGCAATCGGAGCGCATTTCCACCGCGCGCATGCAGCTTCAACCGGAAGAACTCGGTCGGATGGATGTCCGCGTACGGCTGGAGAGTGGCGAACTGACGATTGATGTGCGAACCGAAACGACCAAAGCGAAGCAACTCATGATGGAGCGCGTTGCCGAACTGAAGCAGGCGTTTGCGCAGCATGGATTGCGCGTGGATCGATTCGAGGTGACGACTGATCTTCAAAACGAGCAAGGTGAGCGAAATCCTTTCGATTCCACCGGTCAAATGGGGACGGGCGATCATGCGGATTCAGCCGATCATGATCCGCTCGATCCTGATTCGTACGACGAATACACCGTGCGGGAGGCGCGGGAGTGGGAAGAAGCGAACGATGATTCGCTTGGTGCCGGGATGGCGCGAAACGATTCAAACGAAAGTAGTCAGCGAAGAGTTGTGGCGGAGGCCCGGCTGGATGTGACCATTTGACACGCTGAGGCGAATTCGTCTTCGTGCGTGCTACCGATCCCTGCGAGGCGGAGCTTCGGGGGAGCGGTTATTCGATCGGAGTAATCTCATGGATACGATCGATGCGCTAGGCGCGCAGTCGAGTTCGAGCACCGCGACACAGGCCCGCTCAGCCAACTCCTACGCGGACCTGACCAGCGAGGATTATTTCCAACTGCTGCTTACGCAGTTGACCAATCAGGATCCGTTCGAGCCGACCACGAACGAAGAACTACTCAAACAAATTTCATCGATCCGTGATATCGAGGCGTCGACGTCATTGACTTCGACGCTCGAGCGCCTCTCTTCGCAGCAGGCGTTCGGTTCGGCATCCGCGATGATCGGTCAGTACGTTACGGGAAAAACCGGCGATGGAGCCGAAGTGGCAGGTGTGGTCATGGCTGTTCGGTTTGAGGCGGACGGTCGAGCAGTACTGGTGCTGGATAGCGGCACGGAGCTACCGCTGGATGAAATCAATACCGTCGAATCGGTGGAGAAGCTGGGTGAGTCGTTGATAGGCCAAATGGTTTCCGGTGTGGACACGCGCAATCCGGAAAGCCCGCGTGCGGTTAATGGGATGGTAACGTCCGTCAGGCTCGGCGAAGCGGGCGAGTTGATCCTCGAACTGGATACGGGTGAGGATTTGAGGCTCTCGGACGTGCAGGCGATAGGTGAGGCAGCAACGGAGAAGGCCGATCCGCTGACGAAGCTGATCGACAATTCGGTGGACGCGATTACGGGTCTGTTGGGGATCTAAAGGAGGCTGACGATGACTTTATCATCTGCGATGCAAGTTGGCTTTACCGGAATCCAAAGCAACTCGGTAACCGTTGACACAGTCGGTGATAATTTGGCGAACGCGAACACCACCGCATTCAAAAGCCAGCGAACGCTGTTTGAGACCCTGATGTACCGTACGATTCATGAAGGATCGGGTCCGACCGCGAACTCCGGCGGAACGCTTCCAAGGCAGACCGGGTATGGTTCGGGTGTGTCAGCGATCCAACGAAACTTCAAGAACGGTTCAGTCGAGGGCACCGGATTCCCGTCTGATTTGGCCGTTGACGGTACGGGTTTCTTCATCGTAACCGACTCAAACGGTGAGAATGTCTACACTCGTGACGGTGCGTTTGGACTCGATGGCAGCAACACCATGATCAATCCGGCAGGCAGGCCTTTGCAGGTCTTCCAGGCTGACGCGGAAGGTAACATCGGTACAACGCTGGGGAGTCTGGTGGTTCCAATTGGCGCAAGCAGCGATCCTGTTGCGACGACCCTCGCTGCCTTGGATGGCCAACTCAACGCCGACGGCAGTGTCGCAACAGCTGGGGAGGTGCTGACTTCCGAGCCAATCACGACATCGACCGGTGCGGCAGCGACAGCAGGAACACCGCTTACTTCGGTTACGGATGAAGATGGTATATCGCTGTTCAATTCGGGGGATGTCATCACGGTGAACGCGGACAAAGGCGACGTGTCCATTCCCGAGGCGACTTTTACCGTTGGCACAGACGGCACGTCGCTGGGTGATTTTGCCACGTTTTTGGAAACCACACTGGGAATCAATACGGATGCGGCGATCGGCGACGGAGCGGGGGTAGCGATTGAAAACGGATCGTTGGTTGTTCGTTCTAACATTGGTACGTCCAATGCGGTTTCGCTTGATGGCACGGCTATTTTCAATACCACTACGCCGGTCGGGGCGCCCTTCCTGTTCTCGACGACCACGGCGGCTGCAGGCGAGAACATCCAGACGAGCTTTAACGTCTTCGATTCGCTTGGTAACCCCGTTGAGGTTCGATTGCGTATGGCTATGGAGTCTAAAACTGACGCCGGCACGACTTGGCGATACTTCGCGGAATCGACCGGTGATACGGATTTGAGCCCGATTATTGGTACGGGCACAGTTTCGTTCGATCAAACAGGGCGATTTCTGGCGGCGACCGGATCGAGTCTATCCATTGATCGTTCGAACGTCGGATCGGCTACGCCACTCGTATTCGATCTTGATTTCAACGGGCTTACTGCCTATGCGGGTTCGGAAGGATCATCGCAGGTGATTTTTGAATCGCAGGATGGGCGGCCTTCCGGCATTCTCGTCGATTACCGCGTGGAAACGGACGGTACCGTTATCGCGACGTACACCAACGAACAGGAAGAAGTGCTCGGACAAGTAGCCCTTGCAACGTTT
>JANQHN010000071.1 GCA_028282665.1 Phycisphaerae bacterium
AAGCGGGCAGCAAACGCCACACCTTCGCTATCCCAGCAACAGGCTTACTGGTCAGTGCAGTCGTGGTTTCGGCCTACCTGACTTTCCAACAAAACACCGTTTGGCGAAGCAATATCACTTTATGGACACACGCAACGAACTATGCCAGCGACAGTCGAATCGCGCACAAGAACTTAGGCAGTGCCTTGGAACAAGCAGGTAGACTAGAAGCCGCAGCAAATGCTTATCAACGTGCACGTAAAATCGCGCCGCTGTACCCCGAGTTCGGATATGCCCGCTGCATGATGAAACTCGGCCAATCCAGCCAAGCCATCGAGGACATAAAGGCGATCCTTGTCAAACTCCCCACGAACGCGGAAGCGCGCGAGTTGCTCGCCATAGCGTTGTACGAAACGGGCGAAGCCGATTTGGCCATCCTGCACATGAAAGAATACCTCAGCCTCAAACCGGGCAACCATGCTGCACGGCGGGCATTGGTAACTTGGCTCCTCGAACAAGGGCGAATGGATCAAGCGTCGATACAAATGGAACTTTTAAGCGCCGCGAGCGAGGTTGGGGACGTTGCAACGCAAATCGACCACCTTGAAAATGAACCGCAAACGGCGGAAGGCAAGATCAAGCGAGCCGATCGATACGCCGCCGTTGGCCGAATCGACAACGCAATCGCCCTATACGAGAATGCCTTAAAATACCAACCCGAGGATGCGATTACGCACTACAAGCTCGGCTCTTTGCTGAGCGATCTGGGACGATACGAGCAAGCCATCGAATCCCTTAAACAAGCCCTCACGTTCCGACCCGAATTCCCAGAAGCGCATGTCGCCCTCGGACAAACGTTTGCTCAGCTTGACGACCCGCAAAACGCTCGCTCGCACTACCAGCAGGCCGTGCAACTATACCCCGAGTATCTGTCAGCGCATTACAATCTTGGAATCGTGCAAGGACACCTAGGTGAGCTAGACGCCGCAATGACTTCACTCGAAAATGCCCTGCGTCTTGCGCGACAAGAAAACAGACTTGACCTGATACCGCGCATTGAGGATCGCCTCGACAGATTCCGGAACTTACAAAAAAACCGATCGAATCCCTAAGGCACGATGACTGATTCACCCAACGAACCGAAACCCAGCCCAACGAAGCCGGCAGCGTTTGCCCCACAAGATGCCGGAACCGATAAATATTCGAACGCACGCGGCCAAGCAAACCAACCCGCACCACCTGCTGACGAGAACATTGACGTGCCCTCTGTCGGCGTTGGCGGTGACCGCTCTCAACCATTCCCTGCATGGGCCGGATTGCTTGTGATTACGCTCCTTGCGTTGCACGCCACGTTGGCGATCTCCAGTCATTGGAACTCGTCTCCCACCATCGACGAGCCTGCGCACTTGCTTGCCGGGTACACCTACCTTTCATGGGGCGACTATCGCCTGTTTCCGGAGAACCCACCGCTGGGCGAAATATGGTCTGCGTTGCCACTGCTTATCACCAGACCTGAGATGCCGGCCAAAGACCAGTTGGACTGGTGGATTTCATCAGCTTGGATTCTAGGCTATCAATTCCTATTTGATGTTGGGAATGATTGGAAGTCTTTGTTACTAGCTGGCCGGTGCATGACTACGGTGCTAAGCGTGCTATTGGGGCTCGCAGTATTTACTTGGAGCAGGTATCTATTCGGGCTTGCGGGTGGTCTCGTATCGCTGACTATTTATTCGCTTAGTCCGACGATGCTCGCGCACGGCGCCTTGATCACAACCGACACCTCGTGCGCGTTGCTGTACCTGCTGGCGGCGATGACACTTTGGAAAGCCATGCATAAAATGAACGGTGGATCTATGCTGGCAAGCGTATTCACCGTATCGGCTTTGCTTTTGACCAAATTCTCCGCCGCAGCCATTATCCCCACCGCACTGTTGATGGCTGTCGTACAAGTCGCAAGCCCCACCCCCATCGTCGTGTGCTTTACTAAATCCCGTAAGATTCGTACCCGCTCCTCCAAACTCGCCACGCTCCTAGGATTGGCAATTCTACATCTAGTCGCCTTCTTCCCTATTGCGTGGGCGGCGCATGGCCTTCGATACGAGGCATTGACTGATGTGGTTGAAGGACGCGATCGTTTCAGCACCTACGGCTTTGTCTCCGCGCACGAGTCGAGTTGGAACCACGAACTCCGAACCCTAAAATCCACGGTCGCGCGAGAGAGCATCCGTTGGGCACGCGATCACAGAATCCTCCCCGAGGCGTACCTCTACGGTTTCGCTCATGCCCTCAATTCAACCGGAACAAGACAAGCTTTTCTCATGGGCGACCGTTCTACCGAGGGTTTCACCCGGTTTTTTCCACTGGCCTTCGCAGTGAAAACGCCACTTGCTGTGTTCACGTTCGTGATCCTGGCGATCGTGGGAGCATTCATCTATTGGCGACGACCATCAGGCAAGAGTGACGATGCTCCGGCATATAACCTGACCTACCAATGCGCGCCGCTCTTAATCACTGGCGCCGTTTTCACTGCATTCGCACTTACGAGCAACCTCAACATCGGGCACCGTCATATCCTACCGCTTTATCCGATCGTGTTCGTCTTGTGTGGGGCGTCGGCGGGTTTGTTGTTCTGGCATCGAGGTTTCGCTAAGTTCCTACTGATCGCCACATCCGCCTACCTCGCGGTCACCACTGCAACCGCCTGGCCTTTTTATCTCTCATTCTTCAACAAGGCGGTAGGCGGCAGTTCAGAAGGTTACAAGTACCTCGTGGATAGTTCCCTGGATTGGGGACAAGACCTGCAGCGACTCGCCAACTACCTGAACTCGAACGATAATCTCAACAATCAGTCGGTTTACCTCGCCGCCGGCGAAATGCCGATTTACCCCTACGGCATAGAGGCCGTTTCCATAGCGATTCCGCACAATCCAACTCCGCAAGATGCCGTCCCTCTGCGCGGCGGAACTTATTTCATCAGAGCCACGTTGCTACAACAGCTGTCGATTTTGCCCTATTCTCATTGGACGCCTTGGCAGGAACGTCTCTACCAGATGGCGCGACCAGCGATCCAAACCATCCAAAACACCGAACCGGGTAATGGCGACGGCAGGATTCTCGCGAATTCACCGTTCGATCTCACACTCATCTTGCGGCTGCGTTTCAGTAGGCTTTGCGCGATGCTGCGCGACCGGCAGCGCGATCACGATTACCCGCCCTCCATCTACGGGTACGATCTCTCCAGCGAAGAAATCGACCAAGCTCTCTTTGGCGAGTCACCGACGCAGCATTCGGACGAAAGCGAGGCCCTTTTTTCGCTCGCTCAGGAAGTGGCATTCCATGGACCCGCTACGCTTTCTGCGGAACTCTTGCGTGATTCGATCAAACTTAATCCGAAAAACGCCAAAGCGCATCATATTTTAGGTGAGATGCTCATCAACGCGCAAAAAGCGCAGCAAGCGGCGATTCACTTTGGAATAGCTATTCAGCTTGATGCTTCGTCCGCTTACGCCTGGTCCGGCGCGGGTTACTGCTTGAGCTTGCAGGGTAAAGACAAAGAAGCACTCGAAGCGTACGAAATGGCGATAGACCTCAACCCCTACGAACCGGACATCTTCACGCGAGCGGGAATTGCCTACGCCAATCTGAACAACACGAACGAAGCCCTGGCTATGTTTACCCGTGCCGTTGATTTGCGACCAACCGATCCGATGTATCGAAAGATGCGAGCGATGTTAGCCATGGAGGCGGGGATGCTCGAACAGGCGATCAAAGACCTCAAAGTCATCATTGAGTCCGAACCAGCCAATCTCGAGGTCCGTGTACAACTCGCCCGTACGCTTGTACTAGCCCGAAAAGGAGAAGAAGCGCTTAGCGTTTACGAAACTGTTCTTCCATTGGTGAATTTTAACGGCGCCATGCGAGCGGAGATGGCCTCGTTGCTGCTCGACCTCGGACGTTACGAAGAGGCGTTTGCACATTTCAATGCAGCAAAAGCCAACGTATCCATAGAACCGCCGCCTAGCTGGTACTTGCAAATGCTCTTCGATTGGGGCAGGGCACTCAAACTGCGCGATCAAAGCAACGAAGCACGCGCAGTATTGGATGAATTAATCGCTCTCGATCCGAAAGCAACCAATGCCGCTGAACGAATCATGAACCAGAAAAGCGACGCGTTGCCTCTTGAAGGCGCAACGCCCACTGAAATCAATGATAGATGAGAATTGAGCGAACTGCCCGATGCACCATCGGTCGACCAACCATGACTATTCTGTGCTGAGCACTTCCAGTTCAATCGAGCCCAAGAGCTTCAGGAGCGGTAAACTTAAATCAGCCACGCCGCTGTTCTTCAGAGACGAAACACCCAGCGCGATCCTAGCAGGGCTGCATACTGTCTCTTCGAGCGCCGCATCGAAATCGTACCACTGCCCATCGATATAGAATTGCGTCCACATGTGGTAACCGAATACGTTTTGCTGATTCAAGAAGTTTGGCACATAAGCAAGCCCGACCACCACCCGCGATGGCAAGCCATTGATACGTCCCAATGCCGCGAGGAGCACACCATGCTCGGTGCAGTCTCCCTCGCGCTGCCGCGCAACTTCACTTGCGGTCGCAAAGCCAATGTTCAAATTTTTGGCCTCAACGTAGTTACTTACGAAGCGCCTGAGTTTGTCGCCCAGTACGAACGGCTCTTTTTCTCCGCCCGCAGCCTTCTTGGCTAAATCGCGCAACTGAGGATCCTCGATACTGATCATCAAGTTACCCTCAAGGTATTCGCGAAATGATAAAGGCCAGGTTGCGGACTCCTTCTGGCCGCGCTGCCGTTTGTGCGATTGACGCGTCACTGTGATCTCGACCGCACCGTCCGGCAACGCTTTCACCTTCTGCATACCTGTCAAAGGCAACCGGGGCAGTTCTTCCCCTTCCTTCAACCTTATCTTGTAAGAAATTTTGTTAACCGAATTGCGATCGATGCGTTTGTCCACTTTGATCGATGACGCAACGAAAATCTCCACCGGAACAAACTCCGCCATCGCCTGTTTTTGGTTCGAGCGGAGCATTTCAATGTTGTCAAGGCCTGGCACTGGCATGATCGACTTGAGCACCGTGCCATCCTCCAACACCCACGTCTTCATTTCGAGCTCACCAATCGGCGAAACCATCTGAACGAGTGTATATAATCCGCGTTCCTTCACGCCACCAATCACAACTTCTTGCCATTCCTTCGTCTTGACGTTCATGTCGACAGGTCCGTCAAGGCGCAAATCGGGCGCATAGGATTTCAGTGTGTACTCCAACCCGGGCTTTACTCCACGCAAAAGCGACTCGCGAAATGCGCCCCACGCCATGACCGAACCGGCCGGATAATCAAACTCCCGCGTCTGTTTGATGCCGAACTGCTCAGTCGTGATTTTCACCTTGCCGTCTTCGACCACCCCCCGTTGAGTTGTGTCGAACGTACCCATCTGCTGGCGCGAGAAAAAACTCACCGGCGTGCCATCCAGTTGCTCCACCGAACTCTGCTTGACCTCCATTTTCACCGAAACCGTTCCACGATTGATCTGAATGTGCATCTGCGTGGTGGATTCAATAACATCGCCTGTTCTACTCATTTGGGAATGGCCATAGCCAATTTTTCCGCCGCTTAGGTAAAGTTCCAACCACTCATCACTAAAAAGTCCCATTGGTGGATTATTGGGATCAATAGTCGCTTTCGGCTCGCTTTCCCCTGCGAAGGCGATAAGCGGGAACAAACTTGGAACGGAAACAATGAGCAGGACGAAAAGAAGGTTCTGACGCATCTTGGTTATCTCCTACACTCAATCTATCGTTTGCATATCTCATCGGGACGGCCAGGATAGTACCAAACTGCTCAAGCCGCTGCTCAGATTCTATATCGGGCAAGGATCGGTGAGGCCTGATACACAGATGAGAATTGTCGACAGTTGTCAACGAAAACGTGTTTTTTTATGGAGAATTCGCGCAGCGACATGCACAAGGACGAATGCCAGAGGCTGAACACAACCACACTTCGTGAAAACACATGGAAACCAGAAGCTTCCCCTTCCGGTACCTCAAGCTTCTGTCGTTTTCGAGTTGTAGACACGCGTCCGACTTACTTCATGAAGATGTCTTTGAACATCTGCATAGTCGTCTGTCGACCCAGACCACCTATCGCGGTAGTAAGCGGGATATTCTTCGGACACACTTGAACGCAATTCTGTGCATTACCGCAATCCGTAAGACCGCCTTCGCCCATAATGGAATGAAGTCGATCATCGCGGAAGAACCTACCCGTCGGATGCGCGTTGTGCAGATACACCTGCCCCAAAGGAGCAGGGCCGACAAACGCCGAATCCGGGTGATACTGCGGGCACGCCTCCATACAACACCCGCAAGTCATGCAACGCGAAAACTCATACCGCTCTTGTTGCACTTTGGGATCAATGATCGGAGCGTGAACGTGGATATCGTAAGTGCCATCAATCGGCACCCACGCCTTGGTCATTCGCAACGCATCGAACATCCGCGAACGATCCACTTGCAAATCACGCACAACGGGAAACTTCGTCAACGGTTCAAGCACGATAGGCTGCGCCAGATCATCCACAAGCGCTGCACAGGATTGCTTCGGCACCCCGTTGATCAACATGGTACAAGCACCGCATACCTCTTCCATGCAGTTGCAATCCCACACCACAGGCCTGACCCGCTCTCCCCTAGTGTTGATCGGATGTTCGCGCAGGTACATCAGCGCGGAAACGACGTTGTGTGACGGCGCGTAGGGCATAGCAAACTCTTCCCAGTAAGGAGAATTGTTTGGCCCATCCTGCCGTTTAATCTTAAACTTGATTTCGCTCGACATGGCGTATCCACAGCTAGGGCAGGCGTAACCTGCCAACAGCGAATCGTCCCTTCGGACGTCTCACCTATCGGTAATCCCTCGGCTTGTCCGGCGGAAGCACGGACACGTCGAACGGCGTAAATTCGATCTCCGGACCATTGTCCGTATACGTCGCAACAGTCGTCTTCATCCACTTTTCGTTGTTTGCTTTCCACTTCGCAACGTAATCATCCCATTCCGGGTCACCTGGATATTTGCCCTCCGGAATTTTCAATTCGAATTCCGGTTTGTAATGCGATCCACGACACTCATCACGGAGTCTGGCACCCTTCGCAATCACCTCCGCGAGCACAATCATGTCGTGAATCTGTCTCGCCCACGAAAGCGACTGGTTGGTCCAATCACCGCAATCATCCAACGACACGCTGCTGAATCGATCCTTGAGCGTCTTGATGCCTTCGAGCGCCTTATCCAATCCTGCGTTATTGCGCTCAACAAACACGTGTGAACGCATCAGATCGCCAAGTTCCGCGTGCAATGTAAAAGGATTCTCACTACCATCGCCACGGGTGATCGAATCGTTAAGCTCACGTTGCCTGTTCAATTCCTGCTCGTAGGCGGATTCCGGCGTGGACTCACAAGTTTCCTTCACGCCCTTCAGATAGGCAGCAACCGCGTCACCTGCCACCCGACCACTATACGAAGCACTTAACAGCGAATTCGCACCGAGACGATTCGCGCCATGATACCCGCTGTCACACTCGCCACACGCCCACAAACCTGGAATGGTCGTCGCGTGGTTCTTCGGGCTGATCGTCTTCATTCCACCTGTGGTCTCGTCTTTTTCGTAGTCGACCAGAAGTCCACCCATCGAATAGTGAACCGCCGGATAAATCTTCATCGGCTTAGTGTACGGATCCTCACCTTTGAACGTCTCGTACATTTCCAAGATACCGCCAAGGCGCGTTTCGAGGAACTCGCGCGGATGATGCGACAAGTCCAGGTACACCACATCCTCGCCACCTAGCCCCATACCCATGTGACGCACGACTTTGTAAATCGCCTTGGAAGCGACATCACGCGGCACCGTGTTACCATAGGCTGGATACCATTCCTCAAGGAAGTAGAACCGCTCATCTTCCGGAATACTCAACGGATCCCGAGTGTCGCCGATCTGCTTGGGCACCCATACGCGACCACCTTCGCCACGACACGCCTCCGACATCAACCGGTTCTTGTCGTGCCCTGGCATCGCCGTGGGGTGAAATTGCACGAACTCGCCGTTCGCAAACCTCGCCCCTTGCTGGTACGCCCGAGAAGCGGCAGCGCCCGTGCTGTTGGTCGACATTGTCGATCGGCCGTAAACCAGCCCCAATCCGCCTGTGGCCAAAATCACAGCATCCGCGCGGAAGGCTTTCACCTTCATCGTTTCAAGATTCATCGCCGTAATGCCGCGGCAAGCGCCGTTGTCATCCAGCACCAGCGATGTGAATTCCCACCATTCGAACTTCTCGACCTTGCCTTGGTCCTCATACATGCGAACTTGTTCGTCAACACCATAAAGAAGTTGCTGACCCGTGGTCGCACCAGCGAAGGCCGTCCGGCGATTCTTCACGCCACCAAACAGCCGTTGATCCATCACACCTTCCGGCGTTCGACTGAACGTCACGCCCATACGGTCGTACGTACGAATCAAACCAGGTGCATCTTCGCACATGCTCTTGATGGGTGGCTGCTCTGCGAGGTAATCCCCGCCTTTGATCGTATCGACAATATGCTGCCAAATCGAATCACGCTGCCCCTTCACGTCCAACACAGCATTGATGCCACCCTGAGCACACGCGGAGTGGGATCGCTTCACTGGAAAGAGCGAAAACAACGCGACCGGAAAACCAGCCTCAGCGATACGGAGCGTAGCCCAAAGCCCGCCCAGTCCGCCGCCGACCACGATGACTTTCGGTTTCGTTGTGATGGGTTGGGCCCTCCTATGTACTGCGGTGTTGATCAAGGTCGCTGGCAGTCGGATCGCCTATCACATCGGCATGCCCCGGCTGATCCTCGCCTTCGTAGGGATACTTGAAACCGTAGATCGAATGAAATCCGATCGTAGTGAGCAATAGAAAAACCGCACCGCACGCCGCAGCGCTGATTCGCTGGGCACGAGGATGAGTCGTCACGCCCCAGGTAATCCCCGCTAACCACAAACCGTTCGCCAAATGAAACGTCGCACCGACAATGCCAATAACGTACAGAACAATGATCCACGGATCGGCGTAAAGCCGCTGCATGTGCGTGAACAAATCCCTCGCCACTTCCTCGTCCAACTCGACCATGATTCTGGTGTGATAGACATGCCAAATGATGAACGCAAAAGTCGTCAGCGAAGTAACTCGTTGAAGGTAATAGCGGTAGTTCGCACCGTAGTGGTACTGCGTAATGTTGGGTTTGCTCTGCCACCAAATAACCAAACCATAAATGCCGTGAGCCAAAATTGCGCACGCCAACGTCAACTCCACGATGACTTTGTAGTTCAGCGCAACCGCAATACCCTCAACCACGTGCTCATTGAAGTGCTCCGCGCCAAACCTAGCCTGCGAGTTCTCCCACAAGTGAAAAACCAGGAAGGCACCGACAGGCACCAAACCCAGTAGTGAATGAATCTTCCGCGTCAGAAAGTGCGCATTGAGTGAATCTGCCATGAACGCCTCCCGTGACAGCCTGTTGCGGTATCTGTGCAAGCGCGGCACCCTGAAGCCTGTTTCCTACGGCTTGAGGAATTGTATCGGATGCCACACTCGACCGGAGCTTGTTCCAGCCAGGGATGTACCACATCCAGCGGCATGGTGAAGTCTGGCAAGATGAATACCAACTTCGCAAGGTAGAAAAATGGCGCAAAAACTGATTACTGAGGGTGTTCGGGAAGATCGAATCGAAGTACCGCGGCACTAGGAATCGGCGGATAGGGAATTCGCACTCTATATCCCCGAAATTCGCTCATATTCCAACCCGCTCTGTCCATCACCCGTTGCACGAGTTCGACATGCCGAGGCATCTCGATCGCTACAGCGACCGGCGGCGCGCCGAGAAACTCCACCGACTCCGCCATAGGCAATGGAGCACGGTTCCGCCCGGACTGCGGATAAGGCGATGATAGCTCCAACTGGCTATACAGCGTAAACTTCGGAGGATGGAAAGGGAGATCCTGATGAATGAACAAGTCGAACACCACCACTTCCGATGGTGTACGCAAATGAAGGATGTGTTCGCCGAGTTTGTTATTTTCGCTTTGGTATATCCGTGCAGCTGAACGGCAGATCACGCCCGTAATGCACGTCACTGCACCTTGCAGCCCGATCGGACTTTCTCCAATTTCAAACGTAGTAAACCCATCCTTCGACAATACAGGCCTGATGTTGGGCAAGGGTTGGGAGCAAAAATCACCCATCAGCGGAGCCGTATCCGGATGACTGAAACGCGGATCAAGGGGCTCGATCTTCATATGCCCCTTATGTTGCCCCTCATCATCGGTCAGTCGCTTGCGAGCCAGTTCCCAAGTCACTTGTGGCCGCAATCGCCTAAAATCCACGAAACCGCTGAATCCCGCATAATCCAAAATACCCGGTGTATCAGCCGGCGCGATGAAATCAGCCTTGAGATGCACGCGCGCTTGAACAGCCCAAATGGAACTCATACTGCGGAAATGGGCTTTGCGGTCGATCTCGCTGACGACATCCGCCTCACCTTCACCAAGCGCAAGCCCCTTGACCATCACATCCAACGTCGAACGGTCGCCAGCGTGCAACTCAACAAGTCGCTCAAATTCGCTAAACGCGCGGCGCGCATTGGCCGTCAACTCCTCGCTCACGCCCGCTTTAAGCGCAGCGTCCAGCATAATCTCTACGCCGCCCGATCCTGGTACAAACTCTGCGATATGGTAAATATCACTTGCAAGCACGATGTTCGCAATTTTCCTTGCAAGAGACTTATCCAAGCCTAAGCGCGCGGTCACGGTACGAGGCCTGGGGGCATGCAACCCAATATCTCCCAGAACCATACTCACCGAGCCGCGAATCTGACGCAACACTCGAGTCACGTGCTCTTCAAAACTAGATAAGCGCTGTTCAATAGCCATCGGCTCAGTCATTACTGTATTCTCGCAAGTACTCCAACCAACGCAACAAATAACTCATTTTGCTTGGACTCCAGCCCTCCTCCAATCTTCTTCAAAATCGATGTTGAAATCAACTCCAGAATCTGTTATCGTAAGTAATATTCCATTGGTCGACTCGATGAAGGGATAGGGTTGGCCGCATACCATCGCTCCGGGCTTCGCCCATCCGGTGCTGAAGGCTTCTCCTCATGTGGCCTGACAAAAAAAGGGGTGTTACCATCATGCGCTATCTCACAGATCAGCAATTGAATTGGTTAAGTAATGTGATTCCTAATCCGCCGGTCAGTCCCAAAGGCGGCAGGCCTCCCGCGAACAAGCGCCAAGTAATCGAAGGAATAGCGTGGATCATCACCACCGGAGCCAAATGGCACGAACTCCCCAAGGAATTCGGCTCAAAAAGCACCGTACATCGATGGTTCAAGAAATGGATCAAACAAGGCGTTGTCGAACATCTTCTCGCCCAATTGGGTCGCTGCATCGAGACGCGAGGCCATTCCCGACTTTACGAATGTTGCGTGGATGGCGGTGCCGGTTCTATCGACTGCTCAGAAGCCGGCACGGCCATGCAACGACCGAGGAGTGCGGTACGAATTAAAGTAATGGTAGATGACTCAGGTCAACCGATTGCTGTTGATGTCGCCGCTGCCGATCCGCACCGCAAACGACTATTCCAGCGGTTGTTCTCGCTCATTATGACCGACCGCAACTCGGGTCCATCCAGAAAACGAACGACTCAGCGTACCCGGGGCATCGAGCGTCACTGCGAAACGGCTTACCAGAGCCCATCGTACTGTCGACAGCGAGAACTGGCGGAATCCTCATCCGGTGAACACGCAGCCAAACCGTTAAGTCTCGACACACGGGTTTCTATCGCCGAACGCACCATGGCTTGGTTTGGGAATGTCAACCGTATCGTCGTCCGCTAACCATACGCTCGCTCAATTAATAAGAGCCTGCTTTCCGTAAACCGGCTCCAGACTGATTGATTTTTTAAGGGTAAGCCCAGCCAGCTGTTTAGTTACAAATAGTCTGGCAGCGTTCCTGGCAAAGGATGACCAAACTGCCCCTCCAGCAGACGGCTTGGTTTCCTGGAAAAACAGAACCCCACAAGGAACTTCCTCACTCCCGCCGAGAGCAGGCCTCTCGGTTGGAGAAAACGCCTCGACTCCCGCAACGGATAGTCGAGGCGTTCCCCTGTTTATTATCTTTGAACGTAGCGTCCCATGAGGACCGGATCGCTATTCTGAAACGCAAGGCCCAAAGAGATTCTTTACGTAACCGACGTCGCCCGGGCCAACCGCCCCGTTGTTGTCAAAGTCCAACGCGGCGCACTCGGGTAGACTGATGTCACAACCGAAGTGGTTCTTCACCACACCCACATCCCCTGGACCGACCGCACAGTTTCCGTCCAAATCAACCGGACAGAAAGGGGGATCCTCGCACGCGTCGATGATCGTGTTCTCGTT
>JANQHN010000077.1 GCA_028282665.1 Phycisphaerae bacterium
AGACAAACACGCAGATCGCTTCGCCGCACGCCGGGCCTTCTCCAAAGAAGGCAAAAGAATCGAGATCAGCAGCGCGATGATCGCGACCACAACCAACAGCTCGATCAGCGTAAACGCGATCCGCCTTGCTTGCTTGGTTTTGAGTTGTTTGAACATATACGTTACTCCTGCAGGTTTTCGAACTCACGAGAGGCCGCGACGTTCCGCACCTTAAACTACTTTGCGTCCACCTAGGCCGTGTTATTATCGGCAAATTCAGTGCCACTCATGCCAGACGGAACGACAAAAGCACCTCGCTCCCTTCGATTTCAACGAGCCAGGAAACACCTGACCACTATTGGCGACACGCTTGCCGGGCATTTGACGGAAAAAAAATATGATGAAAGCACAGCAAGATTTTCTCGAAAGTCTCCCTGATGGAAAGAAAGCAAAAAACGAACTCAGTCGCTCTCTGTCGCACGACTGAGAGCGACTGATACGTCCGCGCGATTGCATGGAACGCAATTAAAACGAAGGGCTTGGCATGAACTATCGCTCAAGCCAAGCCCCTTTGTAGCTAACCCAACTTCAAAATATTGCTATATTGCTGCCGGAGCTTCGCTTCGTGATTACGGTACGGTGTCGGTTTCCACAATCTCGAAATCATCAACGGCGAAAGGTACGTCGATATGACCTCCCCAATCCGGAGGATCGACCTCGAAGGCAACCTCGCTCAACGCCTCGAAGTTCGCAAGAGGCACACCGCTGACCCCATGATTCGTAACCGCAAACGCGTGATCTTGAGTGAAGATGGTGCGCGTAAACGCCGTCCAGTGATACCAGTAGTCGTCGCCTACAGGCCTGGTCGAAATTCGGCCAAGTTCACTGAAACCGGCATCTGGCGAAACATCGTACACAATCAAGCCCTCGAAACTGTTGCCTTCAACCGTACCGATCAAAGCGTCCAGGAAGTTGTCCATTTCGCCGTCCTCACGAGGCTCGGCGCCCTGTTCGGCATTCCCGGTGACATCAGTCCAGAACCCATTGCCGTCAAAACCGGACATCAGTTCCTCGATATCGGCCACATCAAGCTCACCGCGAAGCACCAACTGCATCATTGCCTCAGTCATCATGGAAACAGCGAGCTCTTCGAGTTCTTGATCACTCTTGCCTTCAAGCAACGCTTCCAACTCGGCGGGGTCGTAATCCTCATTGAGATCGATCTGGAATTCCTCTTCCATGATCTCGATCAAAATCTTCCCGAACTCATCGAAAAAGCCGAAATCGGGTTGAGGTGGATAAATAGCCACCGGCAAAGCGACCAAGCTTTGCTCCGCGTAGTAAGTGAACGCCTTCGGACTGAATAGCGCCTCGGACCACGCACCGGACTCCTCGCCGAGCACAAGGTTGTGCTTCTGAACGGGATTAGCGTAGTCACTGATGTCAAAGATGGACAATTGTACGCCTCGAATCCAACGTTCACCTTCCTCCGGTACATATTGCCCGACAGCGAGAAGGTTATTCTCGTCCATGGGGATCAGGAAAGTCGAAAAACCGGGAACTTTCAATTCACCGACGATCGCGGGATTCCTTGGGTCAGTCATATCCAACGTAAACAAAGGATCGATCTGCTCGAATGTGACCACGAAACCTCGATCACCCATGAACCGCGCCGACTGAATCGTCTCACCGGGGGCGATATTTTCGATGCTGCCGACGATATCCAGGCTGTCGCCGGCCTGCTCCAAAACGTACACGGCATTCGTCGATTCCGCCTCAGGACCTTCGAAGAAATTCGCAAACGTGGACGTAGCTAGGCGAAGGAAGCCTTCGTACTCACCCATCGAATACTGATTGAGAATACGTCCATCCACTCGGCCAGCTGCGACGGGTTCGGTACCGTTATCCACATAGGCAAATTTGTACACATCGGTGGTCTCGCGAGACTGCGATTCCGTGCCAAGCCACGTCCAATTCGTATTGGTCAGGTAAAGGGCTTTGGTTGACGAATAGACCAGTCCGGGTTCCGCCACCAGACCGACCGCTTTGAACGCCTCCGGAGAATCAACCGCCAGGCTTACAAGCGAAACGATTCCGAAACCGTCGGGTTCTGCGGGACGCCAAACGTCTTCCCACGTAAGCAGGTCGCCTTCGCGCGTCACGCCATTTGCATCAAACTGCTCGAACTTAGGCAAAATCAGTTCGCTACGCACATCCGACTCATCGAACTCCGCCCGCCCCATCATAGGGAACACGTCGAAGTAAAAACCGGGATGATTGGAAACAACCAGGTGCAGGACACCATCGATCATACGACTCGTCGAAAGCGTACCTTCGATCTTGGTCTTAGAGACCAAAGCCAAAGAAGCCTTGTCGGAAACATCAATGATCGTCACGATCGTAGAAGGACGCTGGTAAGTCATCGGCCCGTGGGGAGAAACCGAAGGAAGATCGATACCCACCACCGGCTCGTCGTCCTCATCGCCAGCGTCGTCACCAATCTGTCCGGTAGAATCCGGCTCGGTGGGCAAAGGAGCGGAATCTGGTTCGCCATCCATTCCGGGATTACCTGGCACGGACGCAGAATCCTCACCACCCGTGGCCACGCCGTCATCCATCGGCGGTGGAACCACGCCGTTGTCCACGTCGGAGTAAACATACTGTCCCCAAGTGGAGCTCATGGCGACGATCTTGTCGCCCATCAGATAGATGTCCTGACCGTACCCCTCGACGTCCAGATTCGCTACCTCGCTCATCTCAGTCAACGGCAGCGCCTTTACAACTCGAAGTTTCTGCTCGTGAATGATGTAGATGTATTCGCCGTCGGTTTTCACCACATCGGCTTCGTCCACGCCCTGCTCTTGAGTCGTCGTGCCGGAGTGATCTCGCCCATCGTCGCTTCCAATCGGTTCCGCACCGACTGCAGTACCGTCATGGTCATAGGACGGATCATTGTTGACACCATCCGTTTGCGAACCGGGCGCAGAGGGCGCAGCGCCGCCGTCCACATCCTCGGCATCGTCAGCGACAACCGGACCGTCGGCAAACCGCTCGTTAGTTCGCACCATCTGGCCGGAAAAGTAAGACTCCAGATCATCTTGAGACGCGAATTTCTTCAAGGCGGAATCGCCCAAACCGATCGTTTCGACTTCCTTCTCCGGTGGGTTGGGCTGCGGAGTACAGCCAACTATCATCACAAGCAAAGTCATGACAACAAGACAAGTACGCATGGGGTGTCTCCCGGAATGCAGATTGTTACGAACGCAAAAATACACTGTCCACCGCGCACTCGAAGTATCGACTACCTAAGTGACCAGTCAATCGATACAAATGTACTATCCCATCAAAACGGCAGAATTTGCTTTAATTCTACCACATCCCGAATGTTGAAGTGTGAGTGACGCTGGACGCTCCGTTTTCCCAATGACCAACCGATATCGCCCAAATATTGAACTTTCACTGAAGAACTTCGTAGCACTTAGCCTAAGATACTGTTACACAAAGGCGAATCGTACCGCCCCGGCTTGGCAACACGAGAATGACCTTGCTCGGCATTCCATAACTATTGCACTCAGCGGATAATATGGTAACTGCGCGTCACCGGATCAACCGCCCTTAAAACAAAAATTCCAGTAAGGACGCAATCTTCTTTATAAGTGCTTATTCAACCCTGCCTCACGTGGTATACCATGCACCCCATGGAGCGATATCGCATTCCAAAAGCAGAAACGCGCGTCGAGATCGACGTGAGCAATTCACGATTCATCACTACGGTCGCGCACACCGAATCCGTTCAGGAGGCGCGTACGACGATCAAACGTATCCGCGATGAAATGCCGGACGCGACCCATCACGTTTATGCCTACAAGATCGGATACGGGGCAAGCGTTACGGAAGGGCTCAGCGATGATGGTGAACCTTCGGGCACGGCGGGCCCTCCGGCGATGGCGGTCTTGCGAGGCTCCGGTTTGGGCGACGTAACAATAGTAATCACCCGCTACTTCGGTGGAACAAAACTCGGAACCGGGGGGCTGGTTTCCGCCTACACAAAAGCGGCACAGCTCGCTTTTAAATCACTGGAAACCGAGGAAAAGATAGAAAAATGCACGCTCTTTTTCCACTGCCCCTATCCACTCTACGAACAAACTAAAAGACTGCTGGCATCCCACGACGCAAGGATCGACGAAGAATCGTTCGAGACCGACGTCGCTTTGCAATGCACTTTGCCTGAAGAAAACGCCGCCCCACTGACGCAGCAACTCTCCGACCTCTCCGCCGGAGCGATCTCTCCACGGCATCTTTAGTCTTTTTGACTCACTATCATTCAAAAGAAGTGCGGGTTTGGCGCTATACGTTTGATTTGAACGTGCGCCGCCACATAGCAAACGCAAACGTCTAAGGATCGCATCATGACAAGGCTTCGATGGCTTGGTTTTTCTGTATTCGTGTTGATGCTGATTTCCACCGGTATTGCGGCCACCCAGGTTGCGGAGAAGCCTGACAAACTTCTTGTGCTGTGGACGAGCGGCGACAAAGAGGTAGCGACGCACATGCTATTGATGTACACGCACGCATCAGGCAGGATGAAATGGTGGGATGACATCAGGCTGGTAATCTGGGGGCCTTCTTCAAAGCTATTGGCAGTTGATGCGGAGTTGCAGGAATACGTCAAAAAATTACAGGATGCGGGCGTTCAAATCCAAGCGTGCGTCGTGTGCGCAAACAAGTATGACGTAGCGGATGATTTGAAGAAACTGGGGATCGATGTTAAACCGATGGGCAAGCCGCTGACAAAGATGATCAAAAACGGTTGGCATTTGCTCAGCGTTTAGGCAACAAAAAATCGAAGACTCGATTCTCCGTTTTGCGTGCCACGCGGCGACGACACCTTCTGTCGGCAGCTCGCGCCGCTTTTTTAATCACCAACACGAAACTAAAAGAAGAGGCCATGAAAACATTCAACGCATTTTGCATAGCTTTATTTATGATCGCCGGTTGTGACAGCACGGAACGGCAATCCCAGTCAACCGCGCCGCAAAACTCCCCGACCAGGAAGGCAGAAGTGAAAGATCGTTCAAACACAGAACAAACCCCAAGCAACGACGTTAACGAAAGAACCGTCAAAGCAAACGCAAAGACCCCGCTTGACTTCGTGGTCAATCGCATTGACGGCGAGCCCGTACGGCTTTCCACGTACCGCGGTGACGTGGTGATGATCGTCAACGTCGCCAGCAAGTGCGGACTCACGCCGCAATACGAACAGTTGCAAAACCTTCACGAAAAATATGGCGATCGAGGTCTATCGATTCTGGGTTTTCCGGCGAACGATTTCATGCAACAAGAGCCGGGCACGAACGCTGAAATCAAGTCCTTTTGCACGACCAACTATGGCGTCACGTTCGACATGTTCGAGAAGATCGCAGTGCAAGGAAAGGACAAGTGCCCGCTTTATGGCTTCCTGACCTCCGAGGAAAAAAACGGCGAGTTCGGCGGTGAAATCAAATGGAACTTCACAAAATTCCTGGTAAATCGCAAAGGGCATGTCATTGCGCGTTTTGATCCACAAACCAAACCCGACTCACCGGAAATCATTTCCGCTATCGAATCGGCACTGAAGGATCAGGACTGACGAATGGCTCGAATCCTTCCGGCGGAATGTTTGAGCATTCGAATTCCCCTAAGGCTTTAATTGGTTGACCCTCATTTGAAACAGGTCGATGTATTGAAAAAATTAGAAATCAAGAAAAATAAATCTGTCAAAAACCCTTGCAAAAATGAGAAACTACGAAGTGCACGCCCGCGGGGTATTCGGCGGGTCTCCGACTCCGGAGAACCGGAAATCGTTTCGGCAACGCCTGTAGCCGATTCGATGAACAGACACTGATGCTTCCTCGCTCTTAGCGGACCACGCATCATGGAACTCTTTTTGTTACAAGAACTTGGAGAACCGATACGGCACGAGCCGATATCGACAGCGTCTTGCTCAAGGCATCCTGAGGCTTGCTGAACGTCGTGCAATGGGATCGTCACAGTTTCGCGGCGCCGTGAAAAATCAGAGAAATTGCCTGGTAAGTTAGCCGTTTTCGTCATTGAAGATTCGATCGAAAGTCACTATAACTAGGTAAATGGAGGGGTCGGAAGGTAGCGTCGGTTTTATGACGTTATCCGAACGGTGGCTGGAGGAAAGAAGCCAGTCTCTCGCTCACATCCCGGCTGCTTCGGGGCAAACGAAGGATTTGAATGATTTCCCTATCGGGGGATTTAGTGCCACGCAAAGGCACATCGACACAAGGAGCGGGTCATGGGGAGATATGCAGTTGTTTTGATCATCGTTGTCGGCGTTTGCGGCAGCGCGCATGCCGGGCAAGTCAACCAGATGTTCCAAACGCCAGTCGACGTGGCGGCACTTCAAACAGCTCCTGACGGTCAGTGGCTTGAAGGGCGCGATTGGGACTACGTCAACGATACCTTCTGGATTATGGAAGAATGGGTCGGCGGCCCGGGCGATACGGTGAGCGTCAATCACGGCATTGAAGTGCTCGGTCGTTCCGTCACGCCGATCGATCTGCAGAAGATGCTCACGAACGAAACCAACTTCATGTGGACTTCGTTCGAGATGATGCTGTTGCCGAACACCGGCGCTTCTATCGACAACGTAACCGCAAATGCCAATCCCGAATTCTTTGACGTATCTATCATCGATTTGAATAACGGCGGCTGGAAGATCGTCTGGGATACCATCGGCGGCGGCACGGGCGTTCCCGTCGGTCAAGACACCACGATCGAGGTTAACTTCGAGATTGACGGCAACATCTCCTTCAACATCGAGCAGACCCCAATTCCCGAACCCGCTTCGCTGGTTTTGCTGGGTCTGGGCATGTTGGCGATGATGAGACGCCGCTAGATCGCCAGCAACAAACAAATACGCAGTTCACGGACCGCATTCAAACAGAAGGCGGTCCTTTTTTTGCGCATGCCGCGCCCCACAGAATTAGATTTCCTATCGAATGATTCATTCCCTTCGCAGGCATGATCGAATCTCGCAGCGTCTCTACGGAGTCGCCAATAGCCTGCCCGACCACGAAAAGCGAAGCAGCTACCCCGCCCCAACACAGCAATGCGAACGCGCTACTCCCCAATCCAAAGTAAGCCCATCCCGCTCCTTTCATTCGCACGCCTCGTCTGCGAGCTCGCCTGATTCGGCCAAGGGCAATCACACCAAACACAATTCCAACCATTTGGGACAGTACCGGAATCAAGGCGGTCCCCCCCGCCACTGCAGATATAACCGCTGCCGGCTCCGTGCGAGATAGTTCTATATTTGTGTCACCCAAATCCAGATCGCCAGACTGCGGCGGAATCATTGCGTGAGCCGTACTATCCAAAGGCACTACGTGAACCGCCACCGCCGGAGATGGGGTTTCGGGTAAAGATGACGCCGATACGGGTCGCGCCACCGGAATCGCCTCCGGTGGCGCCAACTCGGTCGGAGGTTGAATCATGCCAGTCTCCCGCAAACAACGACAGGTGCTGTGTGCGCGCCTGTTGACTTTTTAATCCTTTGCGACGAATGGTGCACAGGGAAACAGTACGATACCGCCGGCGAGTCAACGAGCTCGCACACGATTCTCGGAACCGTTGCTCAGGCGATTAAAAATAGGTTCATTCAAGACTGTTTGTGATGAAGCGTGACCGTGCCCCTTGACCTTTAGGGCGTTTGCCCGTCCAATAACGAGCGGTTCCCACATGGGGGCTTATCAAGGTGGTTTTGTCGATGGAATCGGAGCAATCGAAGGGCTTGGAATCTCCCAACTTCGCGGACGATCGCCAAATGTTGATCCAGGTCCGCGACACCCTCTATGAGGGGAGTTGGGAGGACTTCGTTCGGGATTTGAAGGCCCGTCTTGAGGGGAGGCCTTACGTGTTCGAGATCGATCCGCCATCCCCCTCGCTCAAGGCAACCATCGAGACGCACCTGCGCCTGATCGAGGAATTGAAAACCTGGGAGCGCACGCACGGGAAAACGCTGAAAGCGGACCCGTAATCCACCGCAAGCATCCTCAAAGAAGTACGACACCCCAGCATAGGAGAGTTTTCCATGACGATGAGACGATCGCTGATCGTCGGCGGGCTCGCCCTTACCTTCCTGGTGGGCTGCTCCGGTCCTCGCAAGACGAAAGACCTGTTCGACCCCTCCCAGGTCCAGGAGGCATCGTTCTACAAGTACTGGCAAGCCCAACTCCCGCTGGTTGAAGGAGACCGGGTGGAGCAGTGCTTTGTGGTGGATGACAACCTGTACGTCACCACGCAGGACGGCATGATTTATGCGCTCGAGTCCGAGAAAGGGCTTCTGCGATGGTGCAGACCATTCACGAAACCGGATTACACCATCTATCCTCCCAGGCATCTGGAATCGCCAGACGGTCGAGGTCCGTTGGCCATCGTCACTTCGAACATGCTGTACATTGTGGATCGTTACAGTGGCGAGGACATTCTGGTCGCCGACGCTCCGTTTTCACCGGGTGGCGGCGCGGTGGGCGATGCGACGCGTCTTTATTACGGCAGCGTGGACGGACATATGTATTCGCTGCTATGGCGTCACGGTCACGGCTGCGAGCCTTTGACGCGTTGGGTTTTAGCTACCGGCAGCCCCGTCATATCAACGCCCGTCCTGCTGAAATCGGGCCTGATGATTTTTACGGTAGAAGGCGGCCGGGTTGTCGCAACAACCGCCGTCGACAAAGGCGGTGTGTGGGTGTTCACAACCGAAGGCAAGATTCTCGCCGATCCTTGCGTAACCACGGACAGCGTGTACGTGGCCAGCCTGGATCATTCGGTGTACCGAATCGATCTTTATTCGGGCCGTCAGGTGTGGCGGTTGCGAACCAGTCATCCGTTACGCGCAACTCCGGTCGTCGCGGGGCCCAATTGCTATCAATTCAGCAAGGAATTCGGTCTGATCGCCATCGATGTAGCTACCGGGAAAATCCGCTGGCAGTTGGAAGACGCAATGCAGTTCCTTTCTTCGGCCGGTGATCGAGTCACATTGCTGACAAGAGACGGCGATTACCGCATCGTCGATTTTATGACCGGCGAAACCGTGCGAACGATCTTCGGTCCGAACCAATCGGTGGCGGCTACGAATATTTTTGGTGATGCCGTGTACGCGGCCGCTCCGGATGGCGCAGTCGCCTGCATCAGGCCGGCGGAAAACCCCTACTTACGCCACCAAGAAGTCGAAGCATCCAAAGCGTATTTAAACAGGCCTCCCACCAAGGGTGATGCATTCGAAGACTCGCTGGAAGGCGATGCCAGCATGAATCGTGGGAATGATCCTTTCCGCAGCCGAATGGATCGTTAAGTGATCTTCAAGCCAGGCCTGTCGTTTACGCCGTGACGTGCGATGAGGCAGAACCTGCGGTAAGCTCATCGGGCGCGTGGATCATTCGGTGATCCCGCGTCCGTTTTTTTGAATCTTTCCCTGCGCAAATCGCGGGGACCAGAGCAAGCTCCAGCCAGGTGTAGCGTCCGACACCGTGTTTTTGCTGCCGGAAAGTCGACATTGACTGCTACGTTTGGATTGAAACTGCTATAACGCATGCAAGTTAATCCCCTAAGTCAACGGTGAGTCCATGCCGAGCCAAAAAATCAAACGAGTACTCATAAGCGTTTACGACAAGACGGGCGTTGTCGAGTTCGCTCGAACACTCGCAACCGAATTCAACATTGAGATCATCTCTACCGGCGGTACCGCGAGGCTGCTGAAAGAAAATTCGATCCCGGTCACCTTAGTGGACGAAGTCACCGGTTTTCCGGAGATGATGGACGGACGCGTGAAGACATTGCATCCGAAGATTCACGCGGGGATTCTGGCAGATCGCAACAACGCGGAGCATATGAAGCAACTCGAAGCGCAAGGTATTTTCCCCATCGACATGGTGGTGGTGAACCTGTACCCGTTCCAAGAAACCATCAACAGACCGGGTTGTACATTCGCGGATGCCGTCGAGATGATTGACATCGGCGGTCCTTGCATTTTGCGAGCGGCGGCAAAGAATCACCAGCATGTTTTCGTCGTCACCGACCCTCAAAAGTACGAACAAACACTCCAAGTGTTGAGGTACTCGGACGATGACGTCGCCCTAAAGACCGCCCACCGCGAAGGAGGAATCAGTGCTTTTTGGGCAACGTGCGGTTATGACGCAGCGGTGTCGGCGTGGCTGGCCGGGCCAAACGTGGGCGATGACTCAAATATCGACAAGGCACGCGAACTTCGCGCAATTCGGCTTACGGGGGGGCAGCAGCTCCGTTATGGCGAAAATCCGCACCAGCAAGGTCGGCTTTTCGCACAATGCGACACCGGTCACGAGCCATTTCTGGGTGACGCTCAAACAGGCGATGCGGCGGAGGTGGCTATTTCGTTTAACAACTACATTGATGCGAACGCCGCATACGCCCTCTGTAAGGAATTAGCCACTTCGCCCATCGGGCAATCGGGGTCCGGTTTGTATTCCGCTTGTTTCATCAAGCACACGAATGCGTGCGGTGCGGGCATGTCGAAGGATAAGGCAGAGGCGTATCGACTGGCTTACCTGGGTGATCCGAATGCCGCCATGGGCGGCATTCTCGCGTTAGACTATGACGTCGATGCGGCAGTGGCCGAAGTGGTGATGAACACGTATGCGCAATGGGGCAAGGAAGCTGGTGCGAGCGGTTTCTTCGTGGAGGTATGGCTCGCTCCTAAATTCAGCGAAGAGGCCGTCGAGATTATCCGAAGCGCGAAACCCTGGGGCAAACGAGCCCGTTTGCTTACGGTTAAAACCAACCACCCCGCGTCACCAGAGGAAATCGATCTGAAGAAGGTATCTGGAGGATTGCTCTGGCAGAATCGCGACTTAGTGGGTTTGAATGAGGATCAATGGCGCGTTGTAACGAAACGCGAGCCCACGGATAAGGAGATGGCCGATTTACGCCTGGCGTGGTTGATCTGCAAACACACAAAGAGCAACGCGATTACGATTTGCAAAGATCGGATGCTGCTGGGAAGCGGTGCGGGGCAGATGTCGCGGGTGATGAGCTGTCGGATTGCGACCTGGCTTGCCCGTGAGAACGGGCATGCGGAGAAGCTCGGGTCATCGGTAGCGGCGTCGGATGCATTCTTCCCTTTCCGTGACGGTCCGGACATTTTGATGGACGCCGGCGTAACCGCGCTGATTCAGCCGGGGGGTTCGAAGCGAGACGAGGACACCATCGAGGCCTGCAATGCACGGGGTGTGGCGATGGTCTTCACGGGAACGCGGCATTTCAAGCATTGATCTTGAACATTGCGACCGAGTGATTCCCGGCCTTGTTGTACTGAATGCACGCGAGTCTTCGGTGATGGTCGCGTGACGGGCTTGCGCCCCTATAATGGCGAGCGGAATTCCGGGAGAACGTATTTTGAAGCTGTATACCAAAGTCGGCGACAAGGGCGAGACAGGGCTGTTCGGCGGAGAAACCGTGCCCAAAGACCACCCTCGCGTGGTCGCGTACGGGGAAATAGACGAGACGAACGCCGCTTTGGGTGTCGCGATCGAAAGCATCGAGGATGCCGAAAGCGTCGAACGATTGCGAACCGTACAAAGCGATCTGTTCGCCATTGGCGCTATCCTCGCCACCCCCAAGCCGAACGAACATACGCCGACCATGAATAAGGCTATGATTGTTCGTCTCGAAGGTTGGATCGACGACGCACACGCCGAGCCGCCTGCCTTGACCAATTTCATTCTTCCCGGGGGCAGCGAATCGGCGGCGAGGCTGCAACTTGCACGAACGGTTTGCAGGCGTGCCGAGCGAACAATCGTCACTCTGCTCGCACAGGAGAACCTTGACGAACTGGTTTTAATTTATTTGAACCGCCTGAGCGATTTATTGTTCGCGTTGGCGAGGCTAATGAACCACCGTGCGGGCGCGAAGGACATTTTGTGGAGTCCTGGCTCCAAGTAAAAGGAACGCGGGAACCGTCAATATGAGTGTGATTCGAATACGCGATCGTAAGTCTGTGCGTCCCACCCACGTTGTGATGATTCTCATCGCAACGGTGGTCCTTGCGGGATCGGGCCTGTTTTTAAGCGCTGCCGATAGCGGCGACGTATTGATCGACGGCGCGAAACCGTGGGCCGAAGGTTCAGTTTTGCGCGCCGTCGTGCAATTTCTCTGTTTGGGATACCGTTTTCCCACAATCAACGCGGGCGATGTCAAGGCGCTGATCTTGGGTCTTGGCGCGGGATTTGCGCTAATCACCCTGGGGGTATCCGTGTGGGTCGGAGGACGTTCGGGCGAGGAATCCGTGGTCGAGGAAGATACGGTCGTCGACACAGACAAACCGCAAGAAGAGAGAAGCGAATCGCAAAAGCGACACATCGCCCCACTTGTCGCCGCACAAGCCCTTGCGGGTCTTTTCCTGTTGTGGTCGCTCGCAAGTTTCAAATGGTCGCACGCCCCCGCTCTTGCTTTGGGCGGAAGTATCCTGATCGCGATTCAATTTTTTTGGGCATTTTCGTTAGGTAACGGTTTATCGTCCAACGCAGGGAAGATCGTTGGCCGCGTTATCGTGGTCGTCGCCGCCCTGACAGCGTTAATCGCCATTTGGTATCACTCCGGTCGGAATCCGATTCTTCGAGCGAAGTTTCCCTACGGAAATCCGACGTTTCTCGCCGCCTGCCTGATCCCCGGCATTCTACTCGCTTTCACGTTAGCGGTGGAGAAGGCACGCGCGCTGCTGTATGGGGAAGCAGGCAAGAAAGCCGCCTTTGCCGGATTGGTCCTGGGGCTGATCGCGCTGGGTATTGCGGGCTGGGCATTTAAGCTTGCCGATTCACGCGGAGCCTCGGTCGGGTTGGTCATGGGTTTTTTGGCGGTCGCGTTTTTTGCACTTCGCGGCCGGCAACGTTTCATTCCGATCGTGCTCGCGATCATCGTCACCGGAGTCGCCTGGAACATGGCCAGCGATTTATCTACGGGCAAAACAGACCGTGGCGCGACGGTGCGATTCCGAGGTTACTCGTGGTCTTACGCGCTTGAAATGTTGGGCGAAAAGAGTTTCGTGGGCTACGGCGAAGGTGGATTCACGATGCTTGGTGACGCTCGAGTCGCCAGGGACATTGAGAACGATCCGCTCGCGTTCTCAGGCCGGGTAGCCCACGCACACAACGAATGGCTCGAAATCGGGGCGAACCTCGGATCGTTGGGCCTGGTGTTGATTCTTGCGGTACTTGTCCTGACACTCCATGCGGGCCGGCACGCGCTGGATAACGAACTCCCCCCGGGACAGCGCTGGGTATTGATCGGTCTGCTTGGATCTTTGGTCGGATTGATCATCGAAGAATGTTTCGGCAATGGTCTGCGCGTCAGCGGCGTGCCTACGGCGTTTTACACAACACTTGGTTTACTATGGGCGCTTTGCAGGCACGACACGACCCAGTCGGGCTTGAATCAGCTCGTCAAAAGCAGTGCGGGACGACTGGTGTTCGGCGCGGTGGCTGTCGTTTTGGGGCTTGGATCAGTCATCGTCAGTCAGATGGACTTCGACAACGCGCGCAGCACCCGCCGGATCGAGTCGCTACTCGCAGAGCAGGATTACGAAGAAGCCATCGCCGAGGGCAACCGTTCGGTGTTCCGCCTCAATCCGCAGCGGGTGCTGATGAGTCAATTTCGTCTCGCGCAGGCACACGTACTAGCCGGCGAAAAGATGCGCGCGCGCGGATTGCAGCGACGCGATATGGCGATCCAAGCCCAACGGATGACACGACAAACCACGGCCAGCGCGGAGCTTCTTCATCGCCGCGACAACCTTCTTACGCTTGCGCAAGAGGATTTGACGAGGAGCTTCGAACATGCCCAGTCGGGCAGCATCGTGCTCATGCAGTTGTTGCAATGGTCGCCCGGTTACCTTGAAGCGGGTCACCTCGAGTTCATGATTAACCGGCTTTTTGCACGAATCTATCCGCTGATGCCGGACGCTCCGGACGTCACTCCGTTCGTCGATGCCGCGAAATCCGCACTGGAACGGGAACTGAGGCGTCAACCGTTCAACGAAATTTACGCCGTGGACTACATCGCGGTGGCAGTGGATTCGCTAACCAATGAGCAAATCATTTCCACGCTCGCCAGGCCGTTGCGTCACAATTCGATCAGCGGTTCGTACTTCAACATGTTGTTGATGCTACGCGAAAATCCCGAGTTCGTGTCGGCATTTCAAAAAATAGTCGCAGGTGCGAAGTTGACGTTGCTCAAGTTCGACGACATCGGCGAGGAGCAGATGGTTCCCTGGGCTCCCGAAGTGCTGCGTATGTCGGCGGCGATGGATGTGTCGGCGGGCAGGTACGACCTTGCCGAGTCCGTGTTGATCACGGCTGCCCACTCGTACGAAAGCCTCAAGGATACGGCGCCTATCGGTGCGGCCAGTTGTTATTTCGAACTTGCGGACACGCAATTCAAAAACCGCCCTGCGGAACCGCACAACGCCTTACTCAGCGCCGACCGTGCATCCGCGCTATGTCCGAGTTCCGAGCAAGGGCGCGCGTTAAAAGTGATGATCGACAGGCGGCGGCTTCGTTACGAACTCGCCAATGACCACGAAGAAAAAGCGAGGGAGATCGCGATGGAACTCGCCCCACGAGGCGTTGCACCCGATGCTTTGGACCGCGCGATTTCGCAGGAATACTCGTCGCTTTGTTTATCGTTGTTGCGAAGGCCGAGCGGTTCAATTCTCATTCCGGCGGTCGAAATGCCCAAGAACTACTCAGCGTGGATCGACCGATCGCTCGAGCTCAATCCAGCCAACAGCGAGGCTCATTACCTGGCTGCCGACAGGGCTGCGCTGGATGAGAATTGTCCGCTAGTCGCGGATCACATCACGAAAGGCTTGCGCGGACAAATGCCCCTCAGTCGGGCGTGGGAGTTTGTCGGGATCGCGCGTGGCGCCGGGCTGAACTGTGACGAGCTCGAATCGCTGTGGATCAGCCTCGATCAAGCGATGGCGGCCGATCCGCCCCGAGACGGAGCGCCACTACCCGCCGCGGGTGTACTTCTATCGCCTGATCAGGTGAAACCTTCGGTGGTCGACGAAGTGGATGACGTGGAAAAGTTCAACGAATAATGCGCAAAATCCGACCGAATTCGATCGCGCGCATTCACGTAAGTGGGGTTGGACGCAAGCTACGGAATCCGTTATCAATGCGCACACGCGAAATGACGAACTGCTGGCAATCGCTATAGGTTTACCTACTGATGAGCGAACTGATTCACCGGAAGTTGGCTTGCGGCATTGAGTTTGGCGCAGTCCCTCTGCCTAACCGTCACGTGGTCTCGTTTCAAATCATGGTCCTCGCAGGCGCTGCGACCGACCCTGAAGAGAAACTAGGCTTGTCGCGCCTGCTCGAGCAGACGTTGGATAAAGGCACGGCATCGTACTCAGGTCAGCAACTGCTCGACGAGTTCGATGCGATCGGAGCCAGCCATTCCAGCGGCGCGGGATTGGAGACCGCCACGTTTTCCTGCACGGTTTTGCCGGAGCATTTTAAGCGCGCTGTGGAGTTGCATGCGGAGATTCTGAGAAACGCAACCCTCCCCAAGGACGCGTTCGACGTAAACGTGCAATTGTCTTTGCAAGAACTTGAAGCTTTGCAGGACGATCCGCAGAGTTTGATGGACAAGCTAATCAGTCCGCAGTCGTTCGGTCCTACGTTAGGTCGTCATCCACTGGGTGAAGCTGAAACGATCAGCCGGATCGATCATAAAGATCTGGATAGTCACCACAAACGGTATTATGCCTGTGGCCGGATGCTGACTGCGGTTTCGGGAGCGATCGATTCGGCCGAGGCGAGCGAAATATTCGAGGAGGCGTTTTTTGGTTTCGGTCATGCGGAGCGGGACGGCGACCGGGCTTACGATGCCGAATTTTCTCCAGGCATGGTGCATCACGACAAAGACCTCGAACAAGAGCACATGTGTTTATGCTGGCCTGGTGTGGAGGTCACGCACGAGCATTATCCGGTGCAACAAGTGTTGCTGGGTGTGCTCTCGGGCGGGATGAGCGGTCGACTCTTCACCGAAGTGAGGGAGAAACAAGGCTTGGTGTATTGGGTGAGCGCGTGGAAGGAAACACCGCGCGGTGTGGGTCGTCTGTACTTGGGTGCTTCCACCACGCCTGAGCGATGCGACCAGACTTACAGAACGCTCCTGCGTGAAGTCGATCGCCTAGCGGAAGATCTGGAACAGGAAGAACTCGATCGCGCCGTCACCGGTCTGGTCGCTCACACGGAAACGCGCGGCGACAGCACCGGTTCCCGCGGTCGTGAAATGCTGAATAATCTGTTCCACTACGGTTATCCCGTGCCCATCGAAGAAAAGATTCGCAGGGTGCAGGCGGTCACGATCGATGACATTCGCGAATACCTCGAGGCGTACCCGCGAGATAAATTGCGGGTCATGACGCTAGGGCCTAAAGCGCTTTCCTGCGACTAAGCTGCCAGTGCAGCGCGCCCACGACGAGAGGACGGCTCGCCGCATTTGATACAAGGATACCCACTGTGAACGATCCTTACACGCTGCATAAGCTGGACAACGGATTACAGATCGTTATTGAAGTCATGCCCGGCGTGCGCAGCGCCGCTGCGGGCTTCCTCGCCCGCACGGGCGGGCGCGACGAGGCACGCGAACTGGCCGGCGTCTCGCACTTTCTAGAGCACATGATGTTCAAGGGCACAGCCAAGCGCGGCTGGCGTGATATCACGATCGACTTCGACAAGCTCGGCAGCAGTTACAACGCGTACACTTCGGAAGAGCGAACGTTTTATTACGGGTGGGTACGCAAAACCGACATAACTTCGCAGATTGAATTGCTCGCGGACATGATGCGTTCCACGCTGCCTGAAGAAGAGTTCGATATGGAGCGCAAGGTGATTCTCGAAGAGATCGCCATGTCCAAGGACAGCCTGGAGCACGTTGCCTACGATTTCATTATGGAGAAGGTTTATGCGGGGCACGCACTCGCCTGGCCTGTACTCGGGTACACAGACACGGTCGAGCCGATGAAGCGGGACGCGATGCACGCCTACTTCACCGAGCGTTACGCTCCGGACAACCTCATGCTCATTGTGGCGGGTCATGTCGATCCGCAGGAAATCATCGGGACGACTGAGGCGCTTTGCGGCGAATGGAGGCCGTCGG
>JANQHN010000086.1 GCA_028282665.1 Phycisphaerae bacterium
CTTCCTATCGTTGTGATTGTGGTCGGAGCGGCGGGAGCTATGTGGATGATCAAGACTCGTCCCCGAGCTATCCAACGATCTGTCGAGCAAGTTTCAACGCTCGTGCACGTGCGAACGTTAGATGTCGAAAATCGCAACGCGGTCGTGGAAGCGATGGGTACGGTCACGGCCGCTCGGGAGATCGTACTTCAGCCGCAAGTAAGTGGCGTAATCATAGAGTTGCACGAAGCTTTGGTGCCAGGCGGTCGGATCGAAACCGGAGAACTCATCGCGGTGATCGACTCCTCGGATTACGAAATCGCGATGGATCAGGCGCAGGCTTCGCTTGATCGTGCGAAGGCGCTGCTGCTCGATGCCGAATTGGAGTTGAAGCGTGTGGAAGGGCTGGAGATCAAGGACGCAACAAATAACAAGGAACTTAACGATGCTCGGACTGCACAGGCATCTGCGTCGGCTGATGTGGCGGCTGCCGGCGCGGCCTTGGAAAAAACGAAACTGGACTTCGCCCGTACTAAGATTCGTGCCCCCTTTTCCTGCGTAGTTACAAACGAAACGGTGGATGTCGGCGCATTGGTCAGCCCGCAAACGCCATTGGCTACGCTGGTTGGCACGGACGAGTATTGGGTTCGCGCATCCATCCCGGTGGACAAATTGCGATGGATCGAAATGACAAACCAGGATGGAAGAGGCGGTTCGCCGGCACGGCTGGAACAACGCTTAGGAAGTGGCGATTCTGCCCGTTGGGAGGGGAAGGTTGTTCGATTGATGGGTGATTTGGAACCCCAGGGGCGGATGGCCAGGTTGTTGATTTCCGTGCCCGATCCGCTCGAAGGCGGCGTTGGCCGTAACCAGCATCTGCCTTTGTTAATCGGCGCATACGTTGATGTACGGATTTTCGGCAATGAGTTATCCGGTGTGATTTCGGTCGGGCGAGAAGAAATGCGTGATGGTGACAGAGTGTGGATCATGAACGGTGACGACAGGCTCGAGATTCGAAAGCCGTCGATTGCCTATCGGGGGCGTGATGAAATTTTGTTAAATGGCGGCGTGGGGAGCGGAGAAAAGCTGATCGTGTCCAATTTGCCCTCGCCGGTTGAAGGAATGCCGCTACGCCAGCAAGAGAGCAGATCCCCTTCCGACGAGCAGCAACTGGCCTGCGAACCATTGAATAGCCGACGAACGAATCGCGCTGCAGGCGAGCCGGAGGGGGAAAACGGATGATCAACGACAGCGATCAAGCCGATTCGCGCGGAGCTATTGCCTGGATGACGCGGCACTCCGTGGCGCCGAATCTGCTGATGTTGCTACTTTTGATCGGTGGGTTCTTCATGTCCCTTACGATCAAAAGGGAGGTTTTTCCCGAGTTCGACATGGATATGGTGACTGTCAAAGTGCCGTATCCGGGGGCAAGTCCGGAAGAAGTCGAACAAGGTATTGTCCTTGCACTGGAAGAGGTGATTCGGAGCATAACGGGGGTTGAGGAGGTTGTGGCCGCGGCGCGGGAAGGTGTGGCGGTCATCAATGCGGAATTGAGCGAAAGCGAAGATCCGCAGCGCCTCTACCAAGAAATCAAACAGGAAGTCGACCGCATCACGACATTCCCGGAAGATGCAGAAGAACCGCAAGTCGTGCTCGCCACGCGTCGGCGCGGTGTGATCGATCTGGCACTATTCGGCAAAGCGGATGAGTGGGTATTGCGTGATTTGGCAGAGCAGGTGCGTGATCGCCTGCTTCAGGAGTCAGGCATTACCCAGATCGACCTCGTTCCCGAGCGCACTTTCGAAGTCAGTATTGAAGTTCCCCAAGAGAATCTTCGCGCTTACGACTTAACACTCGAACGAATCGCCGCTCAGATTCGTCACGCCTCGATTGAAACACCGGGCGGAAGCGTGAAGACAGAAGGCGGAGAAATCCTGCTACGCATGAACGATCGGCGCGATTGGGCGCGGGAGTTCGGCGAAATCCCCATCGTTACATCGCGCGACGGCTCGGAAATGCGTGTGCGCGACTTGGGCAAGGTGGTGGACACTTTTGAGGAAACATACCAAATGTTTACGTTCAACGGCCGAACTGCGGTTGCTTTGAACGTCTATAGAGTGGGTGATCAAACGCCGATCGGCGTCTCTGACGCCGTGCGGGCGAAATTGGATACGATTCGCGCCATCCTGCCTCCGGGAATCGATATCGCTGTTATCAACGATATGTCGGAGATTTATCGGCAACGACTGGAACTTCTGCTTAAAAACGGCTTGCTGGGACTTACGCTCGTTTTGTTGATTCTTACGATCTTCCTGGAACACAAGCTGGCATTTTGGGTAACGATGGGGATTCCGATTTCATTTATGGGGGCATTCCTCTTTCTTCCGCACCTGAATGTCACCATCAACATGATCTCCATGTTCGCATTCATCATCGCCTTGGGCATCGTCGTGGATGATGCCATCGTCGTGGGTGAGAATGTGTTCGAATATCGCCAGCGCGGCATGAGCTTCATGGAAGCGGCGATCCAAGGCGCAAAGGACGTAGCCATGCCGGTCACATTCAGCATCCTAACCAACATCGCGGCGTTCGCACCACTTGCGTTTGTACCCGGTTTCACGGGCAAGGTGTTTGCAGTCATCCCGCTGGTGGTTTCTTCGGTCTTTTTGATTTCATTGGTCGAATCATTGCTCGTTTTGCCCGCGCACCTAAGCCACAACGCAGCCGCCCGCAGGACAGTCGTGGGCCGGACCGTATGCCGGATTCAAGAAAGGATCAGTGACGAAATTAAAAAATGGATCGAAAACAGCTACGGTCCATTCTTGAATTGCGTGCTCCAGTCGAGGTACCTGGCACTGGGTATGGCGATCGGTATTCTGCTTTTCGTCGGAGGATTCATCGGAAGCGGTCGAATGGGTTTCGTTCTTATGCCGCGTGTCGAGGGTGACGAAGTGGACGCAACGGTCGTTCTTCCTTACGGCTCACCGCTATCGCGACTAGTCGAGGTTCGCGATCACATGACCGATGCGTTGCATCGCGTAGCCGACAAACACGGCGGAGTGAATCTGCTTAGGAGCGTGACCACACGCATCGAAAACAACCAAATTGGAATTACCGGATTTCTCACCGAGCCGCACATTCGACCAATGACAACGGAAGTCACAGTCCAATTGTGGCGAGAGGAAGTGGGTGCGGTTGAGGGTTTGGAGTCCCTTCGTTTCCAATCTGATGCGCACGGGCCGGGCGGCGGGAAAGCGTTGACGGTTGAATTGGCCCACCGCGATACGAAAATACTGGAGCGGGCAGGTGCTCAACTCGCGGCATCGCTTGCGCGGTTTGGAAATACGGCGGATATTGATGACGGCGTTGCCGCGGGAAAACAGCAACTCGATTTCAAAATGCTTCCGGAGGGAAGAAGCCTGGGGCTTACCGCGAACGAAGTCGCCCGGCAGCTTCGCGGATCGTTTTATGGTGTGGAAGCCCTTCGACAGCAGCGCGGTCGCAACGAGGTCAAGGTTATGGTGCGACTGCCTAAAGCGCAGCGTATCAGCGAGCACGACATCGATTCGTTCATCGTGAGGACGGCGATGGGCGCGGATATCCCACTTGACCAGATCACGGCGGTGGAACGCGGGCGCGCTTACACGGTTATCGATAGGCGTGACGGTCGGCGTACGGTCAGTGTGACGGCAGATATCGTACCGCAAAGCGAAACCGAACAAGTGCTTGCCACGCTCCAAACTGATGTGTTACCGCAACTGATTAAGGATCACCCCGGACTCACGCACAGCTTCCAAGGGCGCCAAGAAGACATGCGCGAAAGTCTGGCGAGCTTGCGAGAAGGATTCGTGCTTGCAATGCTGTTGATCTACGTGTTGCTTGGCATACCTTTCCGCAGCTACATTCAACCGTTAATCGTTATGATGGCCATTCCTTTCGGCATTGTAGGCGCGGTGATCGGGCACCTTATCATGGGGTACAGTTTGAGCGTGGTCAGCATGATGGGCGTGATTGCGTTGTCGGGTGTGGTTGTGAATGACGCGCTGGTGCTGGTCGAGTACGCAAACCGATTGCGCAATCGCGGAATGGGTCCTTTCGATGCGGTGCATAGGGCGGGCGTGCGTCGATTCAGACCTGTCATTTTGACGACGATCACCACATTCGGCGGACTCGCACCAATGATTTTTGAGACATCGCGGCAAGCGAGATTCATGATTCCGATGGCATTGTCTCTTGGGTATGGCATTGTCTTTGCAACCCTAATCACTTTGCTGATTGTTCCTAGCCTGTACCTCATCTTAGAAGATCTTAAGTGGGTGTGGTCAGGGGAATTTCTGGCAGAGGCCCCCACAAGCGGCAACTTGGACAAAGAGAAGCACTCGGTGGAAAGAGTCTGATGCCATCCTTTAAAATGGGTAACATCGCATGAGCCGCCACATCCTTTGGAACTGAAAGAATATTTTATGGCAACTCATCATAGTGAACTCTGAATTTACACGTCAGTGTTCGCAGATTACCCTAACGAAAAAATCGCATACGCTTCGTTTCGTGTTTGAATAGAGAAACAATCCGAGCAGCTTCAAAGAATTTGCCACTTCAAAGTGTAAAGATTCCCTTGCCTCCAGGCTGATCGCGTGTTTAATAGAGTTGCCTGGTGGACGGGGGCAACGGGGAGTCGAGACTCGCTCCCGTATGGCGAACGAAGTAAGTCGTGTGCAAGTCACTTGGCGGTTCTTTACCGCATCGGTTGTCGAGAATTCAGTCGTCGAATTTCGATTTTTAGCAATGAGGAGCCTGGCAAGATGGAGCTTAAAAAACATTATATTGTAATTTTATCGTTTTGTGTATTTAGTGGAATAGGTTTTGTGATCGGCGCGTGTACTCCCCCCGGAGGCGGAGGGGGTACAACTGACCCACTGGCTGAGATCAAAGAACGCTTCGAAACCAGCCTGCATAATACGCGCGAAGGGAAAGCCACGTTTTACGAGGCGGACGACGGCTTCTTTTCACTGACGGGCATACCCATATCCGATCTGCCGTGCCAGAAATGCCATGGGCCGCAGTATGCCGATGGGACAACCATTGGCGAAGAATATGAACCCGGGTGCGCGGATTGCCATGCTGACCCGGAGAATCCGACAGGAGAGATTGCGGACAGCGTGTGTTTAAATTGTCACGGGCGTCAAGCAGCCGAGCAGAATTTCGCAGCGGATGTGCACAAAGATGCGGGATTCGCGTGCATCGACTGCCACAAGGAAGAAGAAATGCACGGTACGGGCGAGTCGGTCATTTCCTTCCTGGCAAACAACGCAACGTTTGTCAAGTGCGAGGATTGTCATGTCGAAGGTGGCCAAGCGGGAGCCGTACCGTCAAATACTTCGCACACGCTGCACGGTGACGCGCTCGCGTGCGACGCCTGCCACGTGACGACCGTCAGCAGCTGTTACAACTGCCACTTTGAATCCGAAGTGGCGGAAACCGGAAAACGATTCTTTGCGCAGATGCCCAGAACCGGATTCAAAATGTTGATGAATTTCAACGGCAAGGTGACAACCGCTACCTTCCAAACACTTGTAAACGAAGGCGACACCTTCGTGACCATTGCTCCCTTCCACGGGCACGCGATTACGGCCGATGGCAGTGCTTGCGGTGACTGCCATTTGCAGGGTGGAAATGGCAACCAGAATCTCGTGGAGTATAGCGATACAGGCATTATCACGGTGACAGGTTGGGACGCGGAAGCTGAAGGCGAGGCCCGTCTGGTGGGACCGAACGGTGTGATTCCCGTTCCCGAGGATTGGTTTACCGCGCTCGAATTCGCGTTCTTGGATTACACGGGCAATGCAACCGACACAATCAACGGTTCAGACAACTTGGCGCTTTGGGATTTCCTAAAGATTGAAAAAGACGGCGGGCACATTGTGTTCGGTTCACCGCTGACTCAGGAGCAAATGGACAAGTTGCTGAACAACTGATCGATCGAGTCAAAACTGCCTGATTTGGTCGGTAAAAGGCGGAGGCATCAACTTATACCGTTGATGCCTCCGCGTTTGTGCGATTTGCTTTCAACCGGGGCAGGCCGCCGCACTCCCTCGCACAGCAGATTGAGACTTTATTCCCCAAACAACGTTTGCAAACGGGCGAAGTCCGCCAAATCAACGTCCCCGTCGCCATTAAGATCCGATCTTGTGAATTCGTAGGGCGCAGAAGACGCAGGTATTTCAGTCTCGTTCGGACCTGCCATCGCATCAAAAAGAATTGTGAAGTCCTCGCCATCGATTAGTTCATTGCAATTCAGATCCCCCATCTTTCCGCTACACCCGCGTACGCACCGGACGAAATTGTAGATGCGAATCGCATCACCCTGGGGTCCGTGACCGTAGGGGTAATCGTCCGGATTTCCAACTTTCGGGTCGCTTCTTTGACAGCCGGCCCCATGGACGTCTACCCAATTGCTGTTCATGTACCCGAGCCCGCGTCCAAACGCGACGTAGCCGCCCGCGCTGCCGTGGTTGGGATATCCTGCGTGCGTCGTGCTTGACCAGTAATAAGGATAGTCCACATTCCCTTCCTCGTTAACGATGGGGGTCACATCGAAACGCGAGTCAATGGCGGGCGATAACGTGGTGTCGGGGCTTTGTGTGTAATCCAAAATACTTTGCAACTCTTTGACGTTGGGTAACCGCCAATCGTCGTATCCGGCTGTAGTAGCCCCCTCTGCATAAGCGAGAGCGTCCTGCCATGTCATACCTGCTCCAGAGTCCACCGTTTGCCACATGAGCCCAGTGGCTCGATCAGTAATGGTACCGTTGCCATGATCGACGAAGCCGTTAATGCCGTAATCGGTATTGCCACGCACGCAGATCACAAGGAAAGTTTTCGAGGTGCCATCCGGACCATTCAGTCCATAACCTTTGATCCGCCCGTCGGCAAAATTGACGCCGAACAACAGCGTTCCATCCAACGTCGAGACATACAACGTGCCGGATGCGTATTGAGAATCGATGACACGCTCGCCGGCACCGGCGTCTCCGTAGGCGAAATCGAAATATTCATCGTCTATGAAGGGGATAAGTCCGGGACAATCGGCTTCCGTCTCGCACCCGCTGGGATCCTGGCCGTCAAATCGAATCAGCGAGTACAATTCTTTGATGGTCGGCAAACGCCAATCATTGAAGCCACCGTAATTTTCCGCGTTCAGCGTTGCGGGGTAGGTTTGCAACTCAGCCCAGATCAACTTGTCGTCTGCATCAATGTCGCCGTCGCGATCGGTGTCCGGGCTTCGCTGCCAGGTCAGACCTGTCGTTTGGTCTCTGACAGTCAATGTGTCATCGCTTAATAAGTAAGTAGGTAAGTTTTGTGCATACTGAGCATCCTGACCATAAAATGCGTCACCTTCATTCGGCGGTGCAATCGCCACCGACGTGTTGTAGCAAGTGTTTTGCGCAGTTCCCACGATCCGGTACCCACTCGCAGGGATAGTTGCCACAACGAGGATGGCACCTTCGGAAACGGTTTGACCGAAATCGTTGTTTACCACACAACGATACACACCCGCATCGGTCTGCATTATGTCGTCGAGTGTCAATTTCGTCCCTGTCGCGCCGGCAATATCAACCTCATCTTTCTGCCATTGGTAAGTTAACGGCGCCGTTCCGACCGCCACCACCTCGAATGTGACAGAAGCGCCAAGTTCTAATGTGCGAGATTGAGGATGCGATACAATTGTCGCAGGTCTATCGCCCGCGCCGGTCACGGTGAAGCCGTCCGTCATGGTGAACGAAAGTTGGCCGTTTGGCGTCGTGAACACAATGGCGGCATCTTTCTCTCCGGGGATTTCATCCATGGGAATCGTGAATACTGCGGTTACCGTATGCTGTTCGTTATGGGTTACGGATTGTCCGGCGATTCCGTTTATGGTTACGCTATCCGGCAAAATGCCGGCGGGAGGTGGGGGAGGTACGTCCGAATCGAGGGTAAAGGTGATTCCCAGGTCAATCGTGCCTTGCGCTGCGTTATTTGGCACGATGCCGGTGATCTGATTCTGGCCCGAAGCAAAATTTGCGGTCAAACACATTCCGATAATGGCGAGCACGATTGCGTACCTGCTCGCCCAATCGAAGCTATTCTTGTTGGGGCTCCAAGAAATCATGATGGCGTTTCTCCTTTTGCGAGGTGCGTTTGATTCATCAAGACTGTACAATCCTGCTACATCACTAAAAACGTGCCGGATTCTCGATCGTCTACAGGCTTTATTCGTTTTTGGAGGCGCGAGGCTGACGTGGCACGTAGAAACTCATTGGCCTAAACAGCGGTGTCCGCGGGCATCGGATTCCGCAGGGGGGAAATTGTGGCGGATGATAATGTGACGTACTGTCGTGACAATCCTAGACCACTGCTTAGTATCAACCCTTACGCCGCATACCTAAAACCGCATAACACAACCTAAACAAGCCTATACCCGATAGGATAGTAAGCGATTCTCACTCGCAACCCTGAACTCCATAAGCAGACCGCCAGGCAGAAGCCGAAACCTCCATTTAGGTTTCGGCTTGCCCGTGGAATGCTTTGGCCGGTCTACTGGGCTGACACGACAAAAATTTGGAGTACGTCGAGCGCAAACTTGATGTCCGAAGTGCGCAAAGGCGTTGTTTCCGACTCACATTCTAACGGATATAGACGCTTGTGGTGAAACGAGCATCTAACTACCGTCGCTTGGGCGCTTTATTTATCGCAAGTTTGCTGTTCACTTGGGTTACGCCGGCTGTGCGCGCCAACCAGGATTCGAAAGACAATATTCTTATTTTGCACTCTTACCACGCTGGACTTTCATGGACCGACGGCGTAGACCGCGGAATCCGCGAAGTGTTTGCACCGTTTGAAAACATCACGCTGTATATCGAAAACATGGACACGAAGCGGTATGCAGTCAGTGCGCTTGAGGAATCGATCATAAGGCATCTTCGTGACAAGTACGGGCGCGTACAGCCTAAGGTCATCATCGTTAGCGACAACAACGCGCTGGCTTTCATGAAAGAGCACCATCATTCGCTGTTTCCCGGTGTGCCGATCGTCTTTTGCGGCATCAACTACTTTCACGACGGCCTGCTGGACGACTCCGGCCTGTTTACGGGTGTCGTAGAAAAAACCGACGCACGAACAACGTTCGAACTTATCAATCATTTGCATCCCGGCTTGAAGCGGTGCGTTGTCATCGGGGACGAGACGCCGACCGGGCAAGCAGAATTGCAAGCGGCGCGATCAGTGTTAGGGGAATCGCAAAATGGCGTTGCCGTCGAATATTGGGACAGTCTGCCGTTAAAGAAGATCCTAAACCGGGTGGCAACGCTCAACCGTAAAACGGATGCGGTTCTGCTTACTCTGCACAACCGCGATCCGTCAGGCACATATTACAGCTACGAGGAATCCGGTCGAACAATTGCCGAAACGTCTCCTGTGCCTGTTTATGGATTGTGGGATTTCTACATCAATACGGGCATAGTAGGCGGGTACATGGCGAGCGCTCCTGATCAGGGTGCCCTTGCGGCCCGAATGGCCAGCCAAATTATCCAGGGAAAGCCCGTTGGCGACTTGCCGATCGTTAAACGAAGTCCGAATCGATACATCATCGACATGAAGGCGGCCGAACCGTTCGGCGTGAGCCGTTCCCAGCTACCGGAAGATACGATATTCCACAACGCACAACGAAGCCTGCTCTATACCTACCGTTGGGAAATTACAGGTGCTATCTGCCTGATGCTGGGAGAAGCGTTAGTGATCTTTGTTCTCGTTTGGCGGTGGAACGCAGTCCAAAGAAGATCGCACGAGCGTTTACGCCAAAGTGAAAAGCTCTTCCGAGAACTATTTACCAACATTCCGGATGCGAGTGTGATCATCGATGCGGAAACTCATCGATTTCTTGAAGCCAACGTGGAGGCGGTGAATCGATGGGGATACACTCGCGAAGAACTATTGCACATGACGCCCGGTGAAATTCTTGCAAATGAGCATGCAACAGATGCAGGCGATCAAGTAGAAAAAGTTGTTCGCGAAGGCCGCTGCCTGTTTGACTGCACTCACATCGGTCACGATGGACGACTGATTCCTACGGAAGTGGCCGCACGAATGATCGAGTATGACGGCAAGCCTTCGGTTTTGGCTTTGAGTCGCGATCAAACTGCAAGGCGCCGCATTGAAGATGCTCTGCGCGCTGAGCGCGGACTCTTCGTTGGTGGGCCAACGATCGTTTTCAAATGGCGCGCCGAGCCCAATTTGCCAGTTTTGTACGTGTCCCCGAACGTCAAAGAACAACTTGGATACAGCCCGCAGGACTTGATCAGCGGAAGAATTGCATACCCCAGCCTGGTGCATCCCGACGATCTGGTTCGGATTGTGCGCGAACTTGAAGACGGCAGTGCGAATGGACTGTCTCAATTCGAACTTGAATACCGCCTTAGAAACTATTACGGCGATTACCGCTGGATGCGTGAATTCGTTGTGGTGCATCGAGATGAGAATGGCCGTTCGACAACGTACAGCGGATATCTGATTGATGTCACGGAAAATAAGTTGAATGAGATTGAACTCCGTGAGGCAAGCAAGCGTGCTGAGGCAGCGGCGCGGAGCAAGTCCGAATTCCTCGCAAACATGAGCCATGAAATACGGACACCCATGTCCGCTCTTTTGGGTTACATAAGCTTGCTGGAAGATGGGTGTATTCATCAGTGCGATTTTAAAGATTGCGGATTCGAGGAATGCGTCGAGACGATCAAGCGTAATGGTGAACATCTTCTGCAAATCATCAATCAAATTTTGGACATCTCCAAAATCGAAGCAGGTCAAATGGAAATGGAACATACTGACTGTTCCCCCGTCCATCTGCTTGCCGACCTTGAATCGATGATGAAAATTCGTGCGGAAGCGAAGGGGATTCGATTCATCGTGGAATGCGTAGGCATGGTACCCGCGGAAATCAGCACAGATCCCCTGCGGTTGAAACAGATTTTGGTGAATCTTGTCGAGAACGCAATCAAGTTCACAGAATTGGGGGAAGTGCGAGTCGATGCACGATTCGTGGAAGATTCATCGAAGAAGCCTTTTATGAAGTTCGAAGTATCTGACACTGGCGTAGGGATTACTGACGAGGAGATTGCGCGCTTATTCCAGCCTTTCTCGCAAGCGGACACGTCCACGACGCGTCGTTTTGGAGGAACCGGTCTGGGATTGAGCATCAGTAGGCGTTTGGCAGTGATGCTGGGCGGTGATATCACGATCAAAAGCCAGCCCGGAAAAGGAAGCAAATTCACCGTTAGCATATCCGCAGGTGATACCGCGCAAATTCGATTGGTGGATCCGCAAGAAGAACCGTTGCCACATGCCGGGCCTTCGGAGTGCGATGATCGCGAGTCGCCCGAACCACTTGCCGGTTTTCGAATTTTACTGGTAGAGGATGGCCCTGATAACCAACGATTGATCAGTTTGTTTTTGCGCAAAGCCGGGGCTGAAATTGACTTGGCGCAAAACGGACAGATTGGATTTGATGCAACGATGAACGCTCGCGAAGCCGGAACACCGTTCGACCTCATTGTCATGGACATGCAAATGCCCGTATTGGACGGCTATGAAGCAACACGACGATTGCGTTCGGCGGGTGTAACGACTCCCATCATCGCGCTGACGGCGCACGCCCTGGATCACGACCGCGAAATTTGCTTGGCTGCAGGTTGCACGGACTATCTCTCCAAGCCGGTTAAACGCGAGGAATTGGTAAAGGCTATCCGCTTGCGCGTGGGCGAACAGCCGGCAAATTCCAATACTCACCCCTAAAGCTTCGTGCGTCATTCAATCCGGCGTACGCTCACTCCTTTGCTATTTTGCAAATGGCGAATATGATTTCCGCTCGTTGCCCGTGATTTAAGCGTATCCATACTAACGTGTTCGCGGGGCACGCAGTGATAGGAGATGAAATCGCTTTTGAACGGGACGGAATCGCCATGGCCGAGGAACCGAGGAAATCGCTGAACTTCATTGAAGAGATCATTGAAAAGGACAATCGAACGGGGAAATGGGGCGGCATGGTTTACACCCGATTTCCACCTGAGCCAAACGGTTATTTGCACATCGGACACGCAAAGTCCATCTGCTTAAACTTCGGCCTCGCTGCGCAATACGGCGGGAAGTGCAATCTGCGCTTCGACGACACCAACCCGGTCAAAGAAGAAGAGGAGTACGTCAACTCGATTATCGAAGACGTGAAATGGCTCGGTTTCACCTGGGATGCGCTTTGTTTCGGCTCGGACTATTTCGATCAGATGTACGAGTGGGCGCTTGAACTTATCAAAAACGGTCATGCTTATGTCGACGATCAGACTGCCGAGCAGATTCGCGAAGGCCGGGGCACGCTGACCCGCCCGGGTACGAATAGTCCATTTCGCGATCGCCTTGCAGAAGAAAATTTGAACTTATTTGAGCGAATGAAAAACGGAGAATTTCCCGACGGTTCGAAAGTGCTGCGCGCGAAGATTGATATGGCATCGCCGAATTTAAACTTGCGCGATCCGGTGATGTACCGCATTTTGCACGCTTCTCATCATCGTAGCGGTAACAAGTGGTGCGTTTATCCCATGTACGACTGGGCGCACGGTAACGAGGATTCGATTGAAGGAATTACCCATTCGATTTGCACGCTCGAGTTCGAAAACCACAGATCTTTGTACGATTGGTTCCTGGACAAGTTGGGGGTTCACCATCCGCAGCAAATCGAATTCGCTCGACTCGAACTGACGTACACCGTGATGAGCAAACGGCGTTTGCTGGAGCTTGTGAAAGAAGGCGGCGTTCGCGGTTGGGATGATCCGCGTATGCCGACATTGTCCGGTATGCGCAGGCGCGGGTATACACCGGAGGCGATCCGCGCATTCTGCAAAGAAATCGGTGCTGCAAAGTTCAATAGCACAATCGACATCGCCAAGCTGGAGAATTCGATTCGAACAGACCTGAACAAGCGGGCCGAACGCCGCATGGCGGTGCTTAATCCGCTCAGAGTCGTCATCACAAACTACCCCGAAAACGAGGACGAACTGCTCGAAGCCATAAACAATCCCGAGGACGAATCCGCAGGTACACGCAAAGTTCCTTTTTCTCGCGAATTGTTCATCGAGCGCGAAGATTTCATGGAGGATCCACCCAAGAAATTCTTCCGACTGGCGCCGGGGCGTGAGGTCCGGTTGCGGTATGCTTACTTCATCACTTGTGAGGAAGTCATCAAAGACGATACAGGAAAAGTAATCGAACTTCGATGCACGTACGACCCGGCCACACGCGGCGGAGATTCTCCGGACGGCCGAAAGGTGAAAGGGACGCTGCATTGGGTCTCCGCAAAACACGCCGTCAATGCAGAGGTTCGTCAATACGATCACCTCTTTATGAAAGAAAACCCCAGCGACGTAGAAGAAGGCCAGGACTACAAAAGCAACCTCAACCCCGAATCACTCGTCATCATCGAAAACGCAAAGCTGGAGCCGGGTTTGAAGGCAGCCCAGCGGGGCGAACGATTCCAATTCGAGCGGATGGGGTATTTTTGCGTCGATCTGGATTCGAGCGATACCCGACTCGTCTTCAACCGCACTGTAACACTACGCGATACGTGGGCGAAAATTCACAAAAAGGGGGGGTAGTGACAGTACCGCAGATGTAGTGCCGTGGTATAAGGCGGTATTGAATCGCTTAAGACTACAGTTGCTATTGGGCGCAATCTGCCGACAAATGAGATGTCGAACCTGAAGCTCTTGTTTATCTATGAAAGAAATATGGCGTCGATTTCGTTTGCTGCTTTAGTGCTATAGTATATATTGGTGATGTACCGTAGTCCGTCACCGCTCAGATTTCATTGCCCCCGAATCCAGCCTGCGGAAGTAATCTTTCGCTGCTTTTAGTACATAAGGTGAAAGAATCAGCACCGCCGGCAGGTTGCACAGGACCATTAAACCTACGGTCGCATCGGAGAAGTTGTATACGTATGCAAATTTTTCGAGAATCATACCCAGGAACACGAAAAGCACGAAAACGATTTTATAAGGAAGGATGGCGGCGGGACCGAGTAAGTATTCCGCGCCTTTTTCTCCGTAATAGCTCCAGCTAATCATGGTGCTGAAAGCGAAGAGGCAGACGGCGATTGTTACAATATAACTGCCAAACCCTTTCAAAGTTGTGTCAAACGCAAAACCGGTCAAGCCGGCTCCCTCGACATTGAGATGTGCGGGCTGTCCGGTTTGGAGTTTCTCGCGCGATTTGGGCTTGGCGTTTTCTACGTTTAAGACGAGCGATTTGTATGATTGCCATCCTGGCGCATCATCTTTGGTGATTTCCACAATTTCGCCGATGATGAGCTCAGGCGATTCACCCACCCCTCGCTTTACATGAATTTCCAGCTTTGAGTCTCCATCCACTTTCATTCGATCGCTGTACAGATCCAGCATGGATTCCGGAACTTCGCCCTCGCACTGGATGGTGACGAGATTATTTTCAATAGCAGATACGGTACCGACGGGCGGGCGTTGCCACGCTCCAGACATAAGAATGACCAACGCGCTCATCGTACAAATAATGAGAGTATCTACAAACGGTCCGATTCCGGCGACGACTCCCTCTCGAACGGGTTCTTCCGTTTTGGCGGCCGCGTGGGCCATGGCGGCGGAACCTTCGCCGGCTTCATTTGAAAAGCACGCCCGAATCATCCCCCATTTGAACGCGACCCACACTCCCGCTCCCATGAACGCACCGCCGGCTGCGGTTGACGAGAAGGCCGATTTGAAGATGAGTCCGATG
>JANQHN010000093.1 GCA_028282665.1 Phycisphaerae bacterium
TGTTCCTGTCCGCGAAGGACGTGGGATATTTTCATAAGTGCGTCGTCCACCACGCATGCAAAGTGGTAGGTGGGAAATCCGTCGCTTTTTTGAATGACAAAGTCATCGGCGAGTTCGGCAGGTTGAGTGACATCGCCCAGAATTTCATCGTGAACGGTGATGCTCTCTTGCGGCATGAGCAGGCGGACAACGGCGGGCTGGCCTGCAGCGCGTGCGGCTTCGCCTTCCGTGATCGTGGGGAGCGGATTGGGTCTTTGATACCGAAAGCCGCCGGTTTCACTTTTCGCCTTTTCTCGCATCGCCTCGAGTTCTTCCGGAGCTTCCAGGGCGTAATAGGCTTTTTTTTCTTGCAGCAGTTGGTCGAGATACGTGTTGTAGATATCAAGCCGTTCGCTTTGAAAGTACGGGCCTGATTCTCCCCCGACTTCCGGCCCTTCGTCCCAATCCAGGCCGAGCCAGCGAAGGTCGCTTAGAATTTTTTGGACGGAATCATCGACGTGTCGTGTACGGTCGGTGTCCTCAATGCGCAGAACGAAAGTTCCACCCGCCTTCCGGGCGACAAGCCAATTGAAAAGGACAGTGCGTGCCCCACCGATGTGGAGATATCCCGTGGGCGAGGGGGCGAATCGTACGCGAATCTGATCGGAGTTGGGCGTATTCACCGTTCTATCCTGTACTCTATCTTTAGGGGTAACGTCTCAATCTTCTCGGGAGGATGGTCTCGGCGTACCGATGCGATTTCATCGGCCAGGCCGTGACAAAACCCACGAATGCACGCATCATAGCAGCGGCGTGACGAATATCGAGCGAGTAAGGTGGGATGTGATTTATGGCGAGCGATCCGCACCAGTTAAACGGTAATGCCGCTTCAGCGAACGCGGCGGAGAGCCGGAACGGAACCAAGAAAATGCGTGGAGTTGAAATTGCGTGGATGTTGACCGCATGCGCAATATTCGTCGCGTTTTCCCTATCGTTTGTCCATTACGTCAACGATGACGCCTTCATTACCTTTCGATTCAGTCAATTTTGGGTGAACGGAGACGGGCCGTATTACAACCCCGGCGAACGTGTGGAAGGGTACACTAATTTCCTTTTGATGGCTTTGATTAGCGTTGTCATTGGTGTGGCTGGCCCGGAGGCGGCGTTACCTTTTGCGAAAGGAATCGGGTTCTTCGCGGGGTTGGGGTGCATAGTCATGACATTTTTGCTCGCACGCGAAGTTGGTTGGTGCCGCTCGCGAGCCGTTGCTTATGACTACGACTCCAATGTTTGCCAATCCGATCAACCGTCGGGGTTGCCGTTCTTAGCGGCGGGTTTGCTTGCTGTCCAACCGAATTTTGCCCTGAACAGCATGAGCGGGCTTGAGACAACATTATTTGCGTTTTTGATTGTTCTGGGCGTTTGGCTCGCCACTTTAAGGATAAAACGGGGCTGGCTGTTGACTGGCCTGATATTTGGTTTGGCGTGCCTTACACGACCTGAAGGTATCTATTTAGCGGTCGTCTCGTTAACCGCCGCTGTCGTATTGCTCCGGCATGCGGAGGGGGCCGGTCGCCGATCGAACTCTGATCGCCTCGATGTTCAGGACTTTGATAAAGCAGATGCAGATTTGGCGCATAGCGGTCGAAACCGTTTTTCGCACTTTGTTCTTTCGTTGTTTTTAGTGTTCGTCATCACGTCCCTGCACTTGTTTTGGCGAATCAAGACATACGACAGTGAATGGCTTCCCAACACCTATTACGCCAAGGCAGGCGGTTTCGCAGCTACTTCACCAGTGGAGTACGTTTATCGAGGAGCGGTTGTTCCGTTTGGCCGTTGGTGGGGTATTGGATTGGCGTTGATAGGGCTACTGCTGATTCGTGGCGGATCGAGACAGCTTCGTGTGGTGGTAGCTGTCGCTCTTGCAGCTCTAGTACTTCCGTTTCTTACTGGCGCTGACTGGATGTTGGGAAGCCGGCTGCTCATTCCCGTGCTGCCGTTTTTAGCGATAGTAGTAGCAACTGGGTGGTTGGGAGTGTGGAAGTCGGTGTTCGCCCGGCGACGTTGGTTAGCTTGTTTCCCTGTGATCGCTGGTCCTCTTTTGATCCTGGCAATACAAATCCCCCATGCTCTCTACTTGCTACACCATACCCAAGCACGTGCGGTCGGTTATGAGAAAGCGCATCGTGCTCTGGCGGATTGGTTCGTGGGATCAACCGCCAAGCCCGGTGATACCATTGCGCTCATGGACATCGGAATTGTTGGGTACGTTTGCATCGATCAGAAGATTCTCGACATCACTGGATTGACCGACCGGCACATCGCCAAAAGTCCAGGCCCATTCCTTGCCAAGGAATATAACTTGGATTACGTGTTCGATCGATCGCCGGAGTTCATCATTCTGACTTTTGGCAGTGCGTCGAGTCCTGCGGAACCGCCTACGTTGGAGACCATTTCCCCTTGGACAAGTATCGAAGGCAAGTTGTTTAAGCATCCCCGTTTCAGGGAGTCCTACTGGACAAATCGCTCGCCGCGCTCCGGGACCCCTTGGCCTGACGAGTTAGCAGTGGCGATCGGCGCGGAACGTTTGTACTACCACAACTATCCGGGGCGTCATTACCTGCTCGCGGTGTACGTGCGTCAAGATAAGCAGGTCTTATATTAGGCAATGCCGCGTTCTTCATTGACCTGCTTGTTGGTCGTTTGTGTATTCGGTTTGGGTTTTCCGCGTATCGCTAAGATTAGTGCGAGAGTAGGGCCACTCAATGCGTACACGACTGCTCCTAGGAGGAGCGCTACGGATTTTGCGATCCAGAATAAACCGAATACGAAGATCACCGCAACCAAAACGCTGAAGGGTTTCTTTCCTCGAAGTACGCTGCCGATCTTCGAATAAGGCAGCGAACTCACCATGAGTAGACCTGCGATGACGGCAGTGCTTGGCAGGCTGTAGATGGCGATTTCCACAGGTATCTCCAAGCCCAGCATGTTCGCCTGCTCAATCCAAATCAGGTACGATACGACGACCAACGCGGCTCCGGGTGTGGGCAAGCCGCGGAATCGCGTGTGGTCGTGACGATTTTCGGCACATTCGACATTGAATCGCGCGAGCCTTACGGCCGCGCACGCGACATAGACGACCGCCGTTACCCAAGCAAATCGACCCACCGTATGTTCGCTCAAAGGTGACAGGTAAATGTTGATCTCCTGGAATTCTTTCATCATGAATACGAGCATAAGTGTCATTGGCGCGACACCTGAAGTGACCATGTCAGCCAGCGAATCCAGTTGCCCGCCGAAACTGCTCGTGTTCCGCGTGAGTCGGGCAATCATGCCATCGAACATGTCGAACACCATGCCCAATAACAGCAAACCCGCTCCGATGGAAAGGAATGATGGCAGGATGCGTTCGATTCGCACACTTTGCAACGTCAATTCCGTGGCCGCATCCACACCGGCGCCGGAATCCAGGGCGGCGCGCATGGCGAAATAGATGCCCGCAAAGCCACAAACAAGATTTCCGAGAGTAAGCAGCGAAGGGAGAAGGGCGATGTTGCGGAGTTTGCGCCGCTTTCGACCCTGTCGAACGCGGTTGGTGTACTTTGCAAGAATAGGCATGACGGACGCCTTTCGTCCGGAGGACGCCAGTGGGATGGTTTAGCGTTACGAACGGACCCGCGCGAGCACGGTGATTCCCGCATTGACGCGCTCGCCGATTTTAATCACCACTTCGATCTCTTCTACATCGGGCACAATTAGTTCGGTACGCGAGCCGAACTTGATAAGCCCGAATTGTTCACCGGCTTGCATGAAGTGGCCTTCACTCACCCGGCAGATGATATGTCGTGCGACCTTACCTGACACTTGCCGGATAACGATCGGTCCGGGAATGGGCGGTTCGGAATCAATGACGAGCTTGTTGGATTCGTTGCGAATGCCTGATTCGGGATGCCTCGCATCCAGAAATTCGCCCGGTTGATACTCGATAGATCGCACCCGACCGGCACATGCAGCCCGATTCAGATGCACATTGAAAATGCTAAGAAACATGCCGATTCGAATCGCCGGTCCCCCAATGGTGGGGTCGTGTTCGAGTTTGGTAATCTCAGTGATTCGGCCGTCCGCTGGTGAGCCGAGTTCATTGGGTCGTAATTTGATGTGTCGTGGCGGATCGCGAAAAAAAGAGATGACCCAAATCCAGACCAACGTGAAGGGGATCGCTATTGGCCAAAAGAGCCATAGGAAAATTGCCGTCAACGCGCCCAAGAACAGCGTTGCGATGAAAATTTCTCGAAGGCCCTCTTTGGCGACAAGCATGTTGCGGCATCTTGTTGTCGAAGATTCACACATCGTTGCATGGGGCAGCCACACAATCCCTTTGATTCTTTCATCATGTATTGCCGAATTCATCATCATACCGCAGATGAAGATAGTGTAAACGCATGGAAGTGGACGGCAGAATTCTTTTCTTGACCGTCGATCCGGGTGAACTATAGTTCGATTTATTGGCTACGGGCTCCAAAAACGGACGGCTTGAAGAAAATGCGGCGCCGCTGTCGATATTACATGACTGAGTTAAGGTACGTGAAAAGCGACATGGAGGGCTGATGATGTCCACAACGATCGTGCATATCGAAGGCAGGGAAATTCTGGATTCGCGCGGCAATCCGACTGTGGAGGCGAGCGTCTATTTGGACGGCGGAGCCATCGGGGAGGCGATGGTGCCTTCCGGTGCTTCAACGGGTGAGCATGAGGCGGTCGAGCTTCGTGATGGCGACCAAGACCGGTACGGCGGGAAGGGTGTGCTCAAGGCGGTCGAAAACATCAACGGAGAAATCGCCGACGCCCTCATCGGTCTGGAGGCGACGGATCAGGAAGAGCTCGATTTGACGATGCTCGATTTGGATGGGACCGAAAACAAGGAACGCTTGGGCGCGAACGCCATGCTTGCGGTGTCGCTGGCATCGGCCAAGGCGGCGGCGATCGCGTCAGGACTCGAGCTGTACCGCTACCTCGGCGGCCCGAAGGCACACGTACTTCCCGTGCCGATGATGAACATTCTCAATGGCGGCAAGCACGCAGACAACAACGTTGACTTCCAGGAATTCATGATTCAACCGTGGGGAGCGGCCGACTTCCGCGAGGCGCTTCGGATGGGGGCGGAGTGTTTCCACACGCTCAAGGGAGTGCTCAAGGATCGCGGATACAACACGAACGTGGGTGACGAGGGGGGATTCGCACCTAGCCTTGCGAGCAACGACGAGGCGTTGGAACTGATCGATGAAGCAGTCAGTAAGGCCGGCTACAAGCTTGGCAAGGATATCTTTATTGCACTCGACCCCGCCACTTCCGAAATGTATGACAAAGAAACCGGCAAATACCGCTTTTTCAAGTCCGATCCTAACAAGCTGGTTACGTCGGAAGAGCTGGCTGCGCATTGGGAGGGTTGGTGTGACAAGTACCCGATTCGCAGCATCGAGGACGGTCTTGCGGAAGATGATTGGGACGGTTGGAAAGCGATGGCGGACAGGCTGGGAGACAAGGTGCAGCTTGTTGGTGACGACCTGTTCGTGACCAACACCAAGCGCCTGCGCCAGGGACTTGAAATAGGGGCGGCGAATTCCATTCTGATTAAGGTGAATCAGATCGGAACGTTGACGGAAACGTTCGCGGCGATCGAACTTGCAATGCGAAATGGCTGGACGGCAGTCATTAGCCATCGTAGCGGCGAGACCGAGGACACGACGATTGCCGACATTGCGGTGGCGACGAATGCCGGTCAAATCAAGACGGGCAGCCCATGCCGCAGCGATCGCGTTGCGAAATACAACCGTTTACTACGCATCGAGGATCAACTCGCCGATGCCGCACAGTATGGCGGTGACTACTGGAATAAGTAAACGCAGTTGGCGTCAAGCAAAACCAGGCCGGGGCAGGCCATGTCCTCATTAAGCGAAGACCATATTGATACTGGACGCAACCGTGTTCACTCCACAACGGGTGGATCGGTTGTGTTTTGGATGTTGCTGCTCATGTCGGTCGCGGCCTTCGCGCCGTGCATATTGTTGCCGGAGTGGCGTGAATTGCAGGCGTTAAAGCTTGCAGAGGAAGCGGAATCGTTTCGTGTGGAACGAATGCAAGAGCGGGTCGATCGAGAAGAGCGATTGCTCGATGCCGTTCGGAGCGACCCCGTTTTGGTCGCACGCCTTGCACAGCGAGAACTCGGCTTGCGTGTGCCTCATGAAAATACGATGCCGCTTCCTGGCACATCGAGAGCGAATGATACCATTCCGAATACGGTGGTTGCGGACCCCGGCGATAAGGTATTGGCAGATATTCCGTTGCGGGCGGTCAAACCCGGTGCGGTTTGGCCTGACTTGATGTGGGATCGGATCTTCTTCGATGATCGAACCAGGCCGCTGATCATGGCGATGTCCATCGGGCTTGCGTTAATCGCCTTTGGCTTGTTTGGACGAAACCATCAACCCCACGCCGAAGAAACCGGGTCCGTATGAGGCTTGACGTATCTAATGGGATGCGCAAGGCAAACGCCTCCGAGGCTGTTAACTTCGGAGGCGTTTATTTTAATTGCTCAATTCGTTGGCCGAAGTTTACTTATTCGGGCGCCTCGTCGGTGCGGATGTTTCGGTACCAGACGAGCCGATCGTCACTCAGGCCGCTGCCGGTACGGCGATCTAACGTCCCGACAATGTCATTTTTCCCGTCGCCGTCCAAATCCACAACCAGCAGAGAATTGATGTGCGTTGAGGTATCGACTTCGGTCACGCCCGCTCCGCCTGGCTGGGTAGGCTGTTGTTGCTGCGAGGTGCTTTGGTTTGGATCGGTTTCATCAGGAGGGCTGTCACGAATGACGGTGTTGGCGATCCATTCATCGAATCGCGAATCTGAAGTGGTTCCGTCGTACCAGAACACCGCGCCTTCGGCGGCGATAAGAACTTCATTAAGACCGTCACCGGTGATGTCGCCGACGGCAATGCCCTCCGGCTCTTGTTTTTCAAAGACAGCCAGCGTGTAAACTTGCCACGGAAAGATCGGCGGATCTCGGTCAGGCACCGGATCGGGCGGTGGGAATACCGGCTCGGATTGTCCGCCGTCAGGCCTGCGGAACCACTGAACAATCTGTCCAAGCCTTGAACGGACGACCACGTCTTCCAGGCCATCCCCATCGATATCGCCCAAGGACAGAATGTCGGCGCCGGTAGCCACCTGACCAATAGGTCTGTGCTCCCACGTTGACATGCCGCCCAAAACTTCCGTTGTACCGCCTGGACCACCCGGTTGATGGGGGATTAGCGGATTACGCGCCCAACGGACGTTAGTGCTTGTTGCCTCACTCCAGCAACTGATCACGTCCAAGTCGCCGTCCTGTTCCACATCGAGCAGAAGTAAGTCACGCACTGGCGGAGCATCCAGTTCGAGTCGCGTATTCGTCCAGAATGTCGGGTCTTCCGAAAGAACACCGCCGGGATTCGCGTAGAGTTCAACTGTGGTGATGGGTGGTTTGAGACCAAGCGATTCGCACTCCGCCGAATTGAAGGAGACGACGATATCATCACCTTGCCTGCCGTCGATCTCCCCGACAGCCAATGCAGTGAATCCGTTGAGTTCCGGTTTCGTTGCCGCCTCCCAGAAACCGACTTCGTCTAGCCCCGGAAGTGTCCAGTGTTCAAAGCCCGGTATTTCGGCAAACAATTCGATTTCGATCATGTCCCAGCGGGCACCGTCTTCCATGGCTATGGCGTTGCCCGGGTTGAACAGGATTACGATTTCGCCATCCATCACGCCAATGATGGACTCTTCGGGAGGCGGGGGGCAAATAGTGACTCGGCCTGTCGCCTTGACCAGCACGACGATATCAAGCCATTCGTCGTCATTGATGTATCCGACTTCAACACCCGCGGAAATCGCGATTGGCGATGTACCGCCAAGGTTGATCGCCTTGAACGAAATGTTGTTATCCGCATCTCGTTGTTGCAGGTGCATTTGGATGGGCTGTGATTCGTTCCACGCGGTAACCAGGTCCAGCAAGCCGTCCTGATTCATGTCTTCCGCGATGACGAATTTCGGTCCGGCTGTGTCTTCCGATACGGGGTCGATCTGGTAAGCGGTAAAAAAGCTTTGCGTTTCTTCGCCCACGGCATCAACCTGGTCTTCGATCACGCCTCCCGTTCCTCCTGGGGAAAGTGGCGCGTCGGTGAACTGGTTGTTGGCTTGTGCGTGATCGTTTGCGGGGTTCTGGTTTTTCGGGTCTTTGGTTACGACAGATGTGCAACCAACGACGACGGCAAACGCGACAAACAGAATCACGAGTCTTCGGATACTGAATTCTTCAATCATTTCCGTCTCCAGGGCTTGGAGGCATATTGGTGTATGGACTCAGGCAAGTTATCGGTTTCGAGTTCGATGGACTTGTGTGAGGAAACGGGTGGACAAGATGCCAGAGTCCGATATAAACCCAGACACACCGAACGGATCCAGTGCATGACGGGTGGCAGATACGCTCTGTGAATGACCGTTGTTATTGAGGCTTTTGTTCGAGATGCCCACCGAACATCCATCTCACTCCGCCGCGTTTTATGTAACGCTGTCTGATCAAGAACTGATCGCGCAGTGTGAAGTGGATGCCTATCGTGCGTCCGGTCCGGGCGGTCAGAAACGCAACAAGACGTCTTCGGCAGTACGTTTACGCCATAAACCAACTGGTTTAATTGCCGGCTCAGTTGAAGATCGATCGCAGCATACCAACAAGGCAAGGGCGCTACGTCGATTGCGACTGACCATCGCTTTGCATGTTCGAGCGAAAGTTGCGACCGATAATTATAAACCGAGCGCTGTTGTGCGAGAGGGCGTAACCAGCGACGGCCGAATCGTCATGGGGCGAAAAGACCACCGCTACCCTGCCTTTGTAGGTGAGCTATTGGACCTCTTAGCAGCGTGTGAATTACGCGTCAGCGACACCGCCAAACTTCTCAAAACGACCACCGGGAAGTTTGTGTCCTTTCTAAAAGACGAGCCGAAACTCTGGCAGCGTGTCAACGAAATGCGCCAGGAATGCGGGTTAAGCGCGCTGAAATGACCGGAAGGGATCGACAAACCTCATTTCCGTGGATTCGTTTACTGATGTCGCTGCGAAACCCGTCGCCTGAGTTGCGCGTCGATAAATTCTTGAATGTCACCATCGAGCACCGCTTGCGAATTATGCGTCACATGCCCCGTGCGAGAATCCTTCACGCGCTGTTCCGGGTAGAGAAAATAGCTGCGAATTGCATTGCCCCAGCCAATTTGCCCTTTCGCATCGTAAATTGCCGCAAACTCCTTGTCGCGTTTTGCCTGTTCTACCTGGTACAGGCGGGATAGGAGCATCGTTCGTGCGGTTGCGCGGTTCTTGTGCTGCGATCGTTCATTTTGACACTGAGCGACCAGGCCCGTTGCTAGGTGGGTGAGGCGCACTGCTGAAGAGGTCTTATTGACGTGCTGCCCACCCTTGCCACTCGCACGATACGTGTCTTCGCGGACTTCCTTGTCCCAGTCGATCTCGATTTCGATATCCTCAACCTGTGGTTGAACGTCAACCGACGCGAAACTGGTCTCGCGCTTTCCCTGAGCACTAAACGGAGAGATGCGAATAAGACGGTGCACCCCCGTTTCACACGACAGGTAGCCGAACGCATAAAGTCCTTTGACCAGCAAAGAACAGGATTGAATGCCCGACTCTTCATCCGAGTTGAAGGCGAGTTCCTCCACTTCGAATCCGTTGGTGTCGAAGTAGCGTTGGTACATTCGCAAAAGCATACCTGCCCAATCGCAGGCGTCCGCTCCGCCTGTACCTGCCTGGATAGAAAAGAAACAGTTACGGGCATCATTCGGACCGGAAAGGAGAGTGAACCGTTCGAGTCGTGATACATCGCGCGCGAGCCGCGTCAACCCTTCGTCGAGTTCACCTTGAACTTCGGCGTCTTCATCCTCGCTTAGGAGTTCGAGCATCGCTTCTAGTTCTTCTCCTAATGCCGAGGCCTCCTGTGCAGGTTCAACCACCGCCTTGATCGACTTCAACTCGGCCACTGTTGCGCGCGCTGCTTCTTGGTCGTCCCAGAAGTTCGGAGCGGCCAGTTTGTCTTCAAGTTCGCTGAGTTTTTCTATTTTGGTTGCGAGGTCAAAGAGAGTCCCTGATGGCGATGATCCGGTCGTTGAGTTCTTCCAATACACCAGCCGGATTTTCATAGTTCATCATTGCTCTCCCTGTGGATCTTTGGCTCCGCTTTAATGCGATCGGCTGTGCGCGTCAATCTTCGTATGATCCTAACGTCACCATCGTGCTATTATTCACGCTCCGCTACGATGATCGTGGCCGGTTCGGACAGGAGCGTAATCCCCGACGGAATCAGCGGAATCGAGATCTGGATATCCATTAAAACATCGCCGCCCTCGATCATCGTTCCGAATACAGCGAAACCACCCGGGTTGCCAGTGCTTCCAAAGTCCAGGGAATCACTGTTGTCAGTGCGGTTTACAAACCATTGCGACGTTGCGGAATCCGGGTCGTTCGTCCGTGCAAACGCGACGGTATCGATGTCGTTGGACATCGTGAATTCGGACTCGTTGATGATTGGATCATGCGTTGGTTTAAGGTCCTCAATATCATAATCGGGGACCGCCTCTGCTGGGTAGCCGCCACCCTGTACGACACCGAAGTTCGGGTTGGTTTCGATGCGATGAATGACTGTTCCGATATAGAACCCCTCGTCGATATAACTTAGGAAGTTGGCGCAGGAAACAGGAGCGTTCTCTGTGTCGAGTTGGAACCGCAGCACACCAAAGTCTTCAATTTCGAAACGGACAATCGGGTCGGGTTCCTCAACGACTACGATGTAAAGATCGTCGGAGACGGCGGAGGTGCCTTCCGTCGTGCGGTCGGTTACCGTGACGCGCAAGTGCGTTGTGCGGTTGCTTGTCAGCGTGACGGTCGGTTCCGGGCTTGTGACGTCGTCAATAATCGGGTCGCCGGTAATGGCTTTCCAGAAATAGGATTCAACACCGGATGTTCCATTTACCTCGGCCGAGACGGAAACGACTTCGCCTGGGTCGGCGAGTCTTGGCTGACCGGCTTCAACCTCGAAATCACCCTCCTGGTATTGTGCAACGGTAATCGTTTTGCTATCACTTGCGGTCTCATCACTGTCCGCGTCAGTCACAGTGACTTCGATCATAAGCTCACCCGCAACGGCCGGTGTAATCGTTACCGTATCGGTTTCCGCATTTTCAAGCGTGGCTTCGCCGGTTGCGACTAGCCAGGCGTACTCCAGATTCGGTCCGCCATTGCCCACACTCACGTTTAATTCGAAAGGCACATCCACAACAGCATCGTTAGGACCGTCGATGTCGACGAGCAAATCCGATTCTTCGAGCACGGTGATTTCAATCGTATCATTGACGCTGCGGTCGATCTGCTGATCGATCATGGTGAGCGTCAGCAAAATCGTACCAGGATTACCTGCCGTCAACGTTGTCTCTTCTTCGGTTGTGGTGGAGAGCTGTGCTTCACCGTCATCGATCGACCATTCGAAAGCCACTTCGCCCTCGTACGTGAACGTTGCGGTGTACGTTTCATCCGTGCCCTCAAAGAGTTGATCCGCGCCATCGATGGAGACTTCAAACCGTTCCTCCGGTGGTATTGCGGTAACTGTGATAATTAAAAAATCGACCGCGGTCCGGTTTGCCGCATCCGTCACCCGTACGCGCACCGTATATTCGCCCACAGTATCGAAAGGCCCCGCCTGCACGGTTTCTCCCATCTCGGAACTGAAAATGTCCGTCGCGGCGCCGGTCGGGGCGGCTTCAATGCTCCATCGATACACGTACGGAGCGGTTCCGCTAGCACCGGTGGCGCTTAACTCAATGGAAGTTCCTTCGCGGATTTCGGTATTCTCGGCGGAGGCAACGACTGTTGGCGGATTTGTTGGGTCTATCGGTGTACAAGAAAATCCAATCATGCTGACCACGACCGCAATGCACAACGTGAAGCGTTTCATGCGCTTATTCTCCCTGTTGGGGTTCGGTCCGCACACCGCGTGCGAGCCGATGGTAACTTGCTCTGGGGGCAAATGTTAGCTAAATAGGAGGTTAGTTCAAGGAGACCGTGCAATTCACCATTAACGGCATAAGGAAGGCGCTCAATGAGCGGACACGATCGGTACCAATCGCCACTTGTAACCAGAAATGCTTCCGATGCCATGTGTCGACTATTCGGAGCTAGGCAGCGCATTTGTACATGGCGCAGACTCTGGCTGACCTTGGCTAAAACGCAGCAGAGCCTTGGACTTTCTATCTCAAACGAACAAATCGACGCACTGGAATCAACCCTGGATGATGTCGATTTCGATGTTGCGGCGACGTACGAAAAAAAGTTGCGGCACGACGTCATGGCTCATATCTACGCATGGGGGGATAAAGCGCCCGAAGCACGCGGCATACTGCACATGGGAACCACTAGTGCTTTCATCGTGGATAATGCCGATCTCGTGATCATGCGTAAGGCCATGTGGCGCGTTGCAAACTGCCTTGCGGCGATCATCGATGCTCTTGGGCATTTTGCGGATGATCACAAAACAAGAGCAACGTTAGGGTTCACTCATTACCAACCGGCACAGATTACGACCGTAGGCAAGCGCGCGGCGTTGTGGTGCTGGGATTTCGTGCGCGATCTGGAAGAATTGGAGTCGCGTATCGCAGCTCTTCGCTTCAGAGGCGTGAAGGGCACTACCGGTACGCAGGCGAGCTTCCTGCAACTATTCGATGGCGATCATGATAAAGTCGAGAAGCTGGATCGTCTGCTGGCCGAGGCATTTCAGTTCGAACACATCGAACCGATTACCGGTCAGACATATTCCCGGAAAGTGGATGCACAGATCATAACCACGCTTGGTCAGATCGCGGTCAGCGTTCACAAGTTTGCGAACGACATGAGGCTCTTGGCGAATCTGAAAGAGATGGAAGAGCCCTTCGAGTCGAGTCAAATTGGCTCCAGCGCCATGCCGTACAAACGAAATCCGATGCGATGTGAACGCGCAACCGGGCTTGCGCGATTCGTACTCTCCTTAATTCAATCGCCCTATCAAACTGCGGCGGAGCAATGGTTCGAAAGAACGCTCGACGACTCCGCAAACAAGCGTTTGAGCATTCCCGAAGCCTTTTTGGCGACTGATGGGATGCTGCGAATCGTCCTGAATGTGACGAAAGGACTGGTCGTGCATCCCAAGGTAATCGAGCGGCGATTGAATGCGGAATTACCGTTTATGGCTTCAGAGGAAATTCTCATGGCCGGTACGACTGCTGGAGGCGATCGTCAGGAATTGCATGAAAAAATTCGCACGCATGCGCTGGCGGCCGGCAATCGAGTGAAAAGGGATGGCCTGGATAACGACCTGATCGAACGCCTCAAAAATGACTCGGCCTTTAAGGGGGTAGATTTTGCCCAAGTATTGGATGCACGGCGTTTCATCGGCCGATGCCCGGAGCAGGTGAGAGCGTTCATTGCGAAGCATGTCGATCCCATACGGAAAAGATTTCCTGATCTACAGAACTTGGAAAGTACATTGTCAGTTTGAAATCGATTCAGACCCGGTTGGACATGGACCGCTGGGGAATACCACGTATCCGTTCATGCGTGATAGGGAGCAGAAATGAAGAAAGTGGAACTCGCGCGACGCGTAAAAGAAACGGCCTACCTCGAAGGAGAGTTCACCTTGCGGTCTGGCCGGAAGAGCAATTATTACCTGGACAAGTACCTCTTTGAAACAGAGCCCGATGTGTTGAAGATGCTGGGGGATGCGTTTGCGGATTTCGTTCAATCGACGACGACGCGAATTGCTGGTGCGGAACTCGGTGGTGTGGCCCTGGCAGCGGCGGCTTCCTTGGCGGCGAACAAACCGTTTGTCATCATGCGAAACGCCAAGAAGGACTACGGCACGAGCAAGCTTTACGAAGGCAGGATTGAAAAAGGCGATTCGATTCTGCTGGTGGAAGACATTGCGACCACCGGTGGGCAGGTGCTCGAAGCGGCGAAAGCGATTAAGGAACTGGGGGCGACGGTCGAACAAATTGTTTGTGTCATTGATCGTCAAGAAGGCGCGCGCGAGAACATTGAAAGCGCCGGATTTGTCTTCGAATCGCTGCTTACCAAGCAGGATTTGGGGATTAAGTCATAGCATCGAATTGGAAAGCGGCTTTTGTGAACCTTAGTACATCGGACACATAATAAGACAAAACCCGCCTCCAGCAGTGCCGCTACGGTCACGTGCTGGCTGCGGGTTCTCTTTTGAATCGTCTCGAACCTTGTAGTGCTTTCGAGTCGCTTCAGGGCTGAAGATGGTGTCTAACCGCCGTAGGCCCAGGTCAGCGCCATACCGCCGTATAGTTCATCCGTGATCACGCCTTCTTCCATAGTCGTGCTCATGGCATCGCTGAAGTAAATGAAGCTCGATAAGCCAACCGTGCCCCAATCTGATGGGAAACGCATCAGTTCGGTTATGTCATAAGCCACATCCAAGCCCCATGTCATTGTGGCTAGGCGGTTGGTGTCATCGGTTCCGCCGATGAGCCTGCTATAGTAGTTGTGCTCGTACGCGATCATCCAACTCGGGGTGATCGTCACATTCTCGCACGGAATGAATGCATGGCTTAGGCCAAATTCAAACCAGGTACCGCCCGCCGCGAAATCGACGTCGTGATAGACGGTAAACGATGGATTGAAGATGCCCTCATCACCATCGTAGCCAGCCCAACGCCACATCCATGCATCGTTGTGATCCACGCCAATGAACCACTCATGCGTGTTAATGTCGTTGTGGTTCGGAAACTTGTAGTGTGTCCAGCCGACGGAAAGCGTACTCATGATCGGCTCAATGTTGTAGCTGTACTTGAGTGTCAGGTCGATTTCCTGGAGGTTTTGCCCGCCGTGCACGGGGTCGAGTTGCTCCTGATCTTCGTACCATTCCCAGAACGAATCGATGTGCAACGTTCCGCAGGTACCGGCGGCTTCACCGAACAACACGCCAATATCTAGGCCCAAAGAAGTTACCAATTGATAGTTGAACGCCTCACGGCCTTCGCCTGGGTACTCCGAGAAGTTGATGCCGCGAAAGATATAATCCGACCAGACGGAAAAGCCAATCTCGACCGAGGCGGGGCAAGCATAATCCTCCTCGATTGTGGTTATGGTCGTTGTCTCAGTCGTCTCTTCCTGAGCACTCGCGAAGTGCACAGGCCAAGCAATGGCAATCGCCAGCACTGCCAACATGCACCATGTCTTGAAGCGCATGGTTAATCTCCTCACTTCAAAGAAATCCGTTCGATAAAGCAGACCGATAACCGGTCCGATTCAAGTAGGCGTAAGCGGGCTATTCGGTGTTGTTGTCAAGCGAGTCGAGAAACGGATCAAGAACGAATACTCGTACGGTCTCTTCCGCAGCCGTATTCACCGTGTTGGCGAATAGATTGGCCCAGAAATTATCGGGCAGGCAGTTGCCGCCAAAAGCCATTAAACAGCCTGTCAGCGCGATCAGTACCTTTTTCGAGTTCTTTTTCATAGGGTTCTCCTTTCGAAGAAATGCGAATATTTTGGGGCGCAAGACCGCTCTTGATTCAATAGGAGCGACTATGACCGCCGTCTCGGTCGACCTATCAATTCGGGGGCGTATTATCCGCAAGTCACCATCGGTTGCAAGAAGAATGCATGAACAGGTGAAATTTACGCACTCATAGCTCGAATGGGGCTGTCAGGGGTGTTTTCTTCCGTTCGCTGCAAACTCAGAAAAGACTTGACGGTCTCCACGTTCTGATACTGAACCTGACTTCACCGGGTAGCTTGACATCGGCTGTCTCAATGCCTTCGCTGACAAGACCTTGTGAAGCCAATAAAGTATTTATTCAAAATGAGTTATGGATTTTCTTGAGCCCGATGATGCTATGCCCCGGAATACAGCTTATTTTAAAGCGTTAAAGTCTTTTTTGGTTTTTTACGTCAAATTGGTGTTCGCGAACACTGTTAAAGGAAGGGGATTATGGCCCAAGGGGAGGTTGCGAAAGCAACTAACTCCAGGAGTTGAGGCGTCTACCCGACAAGAGAAAGTAGACGAAAAAAAAGCAAGTCTTGCGTTTGGCGTCCCCTAACGCCCGACAATACGGGGCGTATCCCTGGGAAATCGGTTGGATGAGAAGTCCCTGACGGGGCTTTGGGGTCTAGCTGGTGGCATGGGACGCAGTGAAAGAGAGACAAGGATCTGCTATGGCAGAAACGCGAACCACATCCGAACGGTTGCAGAACCTTTGCGATGATTTGCAAAACATCATCGAAACCGTCGAGGCGGATGACCTCAGCCGTCTGGCGAAAATGCATGGGTGTTGCGAAGCGATTTCGGGGAGCACGGACGCGACGGGCGAGTTCGCCAACGATCAAGTTCATAGTGCCAGCGCAGATCTGAGTAAGCTTCTTGAGTCGATCATTCTCGGGGAGGCGGAGGATCTCGACGCGACGATGATGAATCTGCGGCAGCAGGTTGCGGGCTTGGCTTCGCTGGTTGACTCCTGCGATTTCGATTCGGACGTAAAGGCTGAAGCCGAATCGTCAACGGTGACAAGCGAACTCAATGAGTCCACGGTTACGCCGGTTGAAACGTCCGAGTCAACCGAGTCCGATCCACTGGCATCGCCGACGGAGTGCCTAAGTCCGGTAGTTGATGACGATGCCGCGAAATCGATCGAGTCCAATGACGAGACAACCACAAAGGGCGAGGCAGCACTACCGCCCGCCACAGACGCTGCTGCCGAAAGCGAGGTTGAAGAAACACCGGCATACGTTTCCGAACCGCTGATTATTGAAGCGAAAGAAACGGAGTTTGTTGCGGCGTTTGTGGAAGAAGCGTTTGAGCATTTGGAGTCCATTGAAGCCGGAGTTCTGGGCGTAGAGCAGAGTCCGGATGATGCTGAGAAGATCAACGACCTGTTTAGACCTTTCCATACGATTAAGGGAATGGCGGGTTTTTTGAATTTGCGTGACATTAACTCCCTGACCCATGAGGTCGAGACGTTAATCGATCAGGCAAGAAAGGGGGCTCGATCGATCACTTCGGGTGTGATCGATTTGATTTTTGAGGTTGTGGACATTCTCAAATCACAGATTTCTGAGATTGACAGTTTCGTCAAGAACCCGAATGGCGATCCCATACCCCAGCCGCCGGTGAGTGAGATGATCGGTTGCCTTCGGAATGTGGTCGCGGGCAAGATTGAGCCTGAAGGCCGAGAGCCGCAAAGCGTGCCCACGCAGATGAAGACGGGAGAAATTTTGGTTGAGCAGGGTGCGGTAGCGAAAGAGGTCGTGGATTTCGCGCTCGAAAAGAAGGAAAAAAGCGGTTCGGAGAAA
>JANQHN010000096.1 GCA_028282665.1 Phycisphaerae bacterium
CTTCAATCGGCGGTGCCTGAATCGCGCGATTGCTCGGCGGCAGCCGATTTCGTGCCGGCCGACTGGTTCTTTGATGAGCCGGATGCCCACCCGCTTCGCTGATGACTCGTTTGGTGACATTTCAATGAGTTTACGAGGTGCGCGATGGCTATTCATTTGGTGGATTTGCAAGCCCAATTTCAGGAACTTAATGCGGAAATCCGCGAGGCGATCGATGGCGTACTCAATCGCAACGACTTTATCATGGGTAAAGACGTTAGTGCCTTCGAGGAGGAATTTGCGGATTACTGCGGCGTGAACCACTGCGTCGGGGTGGGTAGTGGTCTTGATGCTCTCGTGTTCGCACTTAAGGCGGCGGGTGTCGGCGGAGGCGATGAAGTCATTACGGTGAACAATACTTTCATCGCGACGACGCTTGCGATCCTGCATTCCGGCGCGACACCGGTGGTGGTGGATCATCAGCCGGATACCTACAACATCAATCCGAGGTTGATTTCGAAAGCGATCACGAAACGCACGCGAGCGATCATGCCCGTGCATTTGTACGGGCAGGCTGCGGATATGAACGAGATTCGAGCCATTGCCGAAGAACATGACTTGGTTGTTATTGAAGATGCCGCCCAGGCCCACGGAGCAACGTACAGGGGCAAGCGATGCGGTTCATTCGGCGCAGCCGCTGGGTTCAGTTTTTACCCGGGTAAGAACCTGGGCGCGATGGGCGACGCCGGGGCGGTCGTGACCAACGATAAATCGCTCGCCACAGAAGTGTGCAAGCTGCGAAACTATGGCATGATCACGAAAGGGCACCATGAAGTCGTTGGGTTTAACTCGCGGCTTGATTGTATGCAGGCGGCGGTTTTACGGGTAAAGCTACGGCATTTGGACAGATGGAATGACCTGCGACGCCAGTGGGCGGGCAAGTACATCGAACTGCTGGCCGATGCGGATTTCGTACTTCCCAAGACAGCGGGCGATCGCACGCATGTATGGCATTTATTTGTATGCCGGTCGTCGATCCGCGATCAGATTCTCGATGCCCTGAAAACGCGGCAGGTGTTTGGTGGTATGCACTACGACAAACCGATCACGCAGCACCCGGCGATGCAAGGCAATTGTATTCCGGTTGGCGATCTGACCTACAGCGAAACGTTTTGCGACCAAGTGTTTTCGTTGCCCATGCATCCCCATTTGACAGAGAACGATGTGCAGAAAGTAGCGGAGTTGGTACGGGCAGTTGTGAGCGAGAAAGTGGAGGTCGGGAGCTAATCGTGGCCAAAAAACAGACATCGGTGTTCATTCATCCTTCTGCGATTGTGGAAACGGACGACATCGGATCGGGTACGCGCGTATGGGCGTTTGCCCATGTCATGGATGGTGTGAGGATTGGTTCGGCGTGTAACATCTGCGATCACGTGTTTATTGAAAGTGGTGCATGTGTTGGTGATCGCGTGACCATCAAGAACAGCTCTATCGTCTATGACGGCGTGACGATTGAAGATGATGTTTTCATTGGACCTGCGGTTACGTTTACCAACGACAAGTGGCCTCGTTCACCACGCATGAAAGAAGCGGTAGCTCGTTACGAATCGAAGGGTATGTGGTTCGAAAAGACGTGCGTTAGTCGTGGGGCCTCACTTGGGGCTCGTAGCGTTGTGGTTTGTGGCGTGAAGATTGCGCCGTACTCGATGCTGGGGGCGGGATCGGTGCTTGTTCGAGATACCGAACCATTCGGTCTTTACGTGGGAAGTCCGGCGATGCGCGTCGGATACGTATGCAAGTGCGGTCAACGGTTAGAGGCGGACTTGACCTGCCGGCATTGCGCGCGCAACTATGCAAAAATCGACGACGTGGTTCGTGAGTGTGTTCACGAACCCGTTGCCGCAGGATAAAAAAACGGCTCAAACTACTGCAAGTGTCGAAGGTGCGGCTAAGGCGGAGCTTTTCCGTGGCAACAGGCACTATTGGCATCGATCAATTCTTCAAAGCGCAGTTCGGCGAGGATCGCGTTTTGTGGGAAATCTTCAGACACCGTTCGTCGGGTTACTTCATCGAAGTGGGCGCGTACGACGGTGTTTCACTTAGTAACACTTACTTCCTGGAACAAATGGGTTGGCGAGGTCTGTTGATCGAGCCGTTGCTTCCACTTTGTAAAGAAGCCGCGTTGCAACGGCGCCGCAGTCGGGTCGTTCATGCCGCTTGTGGCTGTGCAGATCAGCGTGGCATGCGAACATTCACGCTTGCACAGAAGGTACCCGTATTATCATTTCTGAAAGCGGACGATGATCACATCGAACGATGCAGGCGCGAAGGGGCGGAACTGGTCGAAATCGAGGTGCCGGTTGTCACGTTGGACGAAATATTGCAGGAAATTCGCCGCAATCCACCCGTTGTCGGAGGACCGTGGTTGCCGAAGGTCGGTTGGTCTGTGGATCTTGTGTCGATCGATACGGAAGGAAATGAGTTGGAGGTTCTCGATGGCTTCAATCTCGATCGTATTAAACCGCGAATACTCTTAATCGAGAACGACCGTCCCGCGGGAGGAGAAATTGAGCCTTACCTGGAAAGACGAGGATATCGCAAATTACACCGCCAGGTGATCAATGATTTCTATATTCGCAAGGATGATCCCGCGCATGATCTTCGACTTGATGGTTTAGAAAAAATCGCACCTCGATAAACTTGGCTAAGGTTTGCTCTGATTATTTTACACGCGCACGCGTTGCTGTTTTTTTGTGGCTTCACTGCACCAATCGCCGATGCGGACTTTGATCGGCTCTATAACTCCTATCGTGTTAGACGCGTTGCGCAGGCGAATCAGGACGGGGTAAGTGACTTCCTGGCCGCGGCCTACGAGAATGGTGTTATCATTTGCCAAAACGTCCTCTTCTATCAGCATTCCCATGCGAAGTTCACCTACGGTTAGCTCGCGCGTCTCTTCGGCGTCTTCATCAATCTTCAAGTCCATAAGCGCGTCAAGAACGTCCGGATTGTAGTCGCCGGTTCTCGCTGCCAGTTTTCGCCAAGCGGCGGGGAAGTTCATGCCGCGCATCAACAATGCGTCCAGGTCGATCGCAACCGCCAGTATGTGTGAACCCAAGTCGGCTCGACCCCACTCTTGCATATCTTCCGAGGCTTCACCTGCCCAGTACGACTCTTGCTGGCGCCCTATGATCTCCGCGATGCGGCCGAGTCGCGGTATATTCTCTACGAGTTTCCGTGCGATTTCCGGATGAACTGCGTAGACTTTTTGTTCCTCAGGATCAAGCGGTTCCTGCTTGGACGCGCGCTCGACCAGTTCTGTGGGCAGCGCGATGCAGCCAATTTGAGAGAGCGTGCCGGCGAGTTCAAATTCCCAGACGTCGGACAATTCGAGTTGTTCTGCAATATGTTTGACAAACCGCCTGATGCGTCCCGCCCGCCCAAAGGCGACGGGGTTGAGCATGGCCACGATATCCGTGAGCACTTTCATGCTGCCGGTGAGTGTGTCGCGCAGCAGATCCCGTTCGACCGTGATGAGTCTGAATTGCGCAATGCCCGCATCGATGGCTTCGCCGAGCAACTCGGGAGCGCAGGGTTTGGTGAGGAAGCGGAAGATGTGTCCTTTGTTGACCGCGTCAATCGCTGCCTGCATGTCAGCATGGCCGGTGAGAACCATGCGTACAATGTCCGGGCTCATTTCCCGTACTTTCGTGAGAAACTGTACACCGTCCATTTTGGGCATGCGCATATCGGAAATGACAACGGCGAACGGGCCTTTTTTCTTGATCACTTCCAAACCGGCTTCACCGCCTTCTGCGACCTCGATCTTGTACTTGCCCGCGAGTTGCCGGCGCAGTCCTTTCAAGACATTGACTTCATCATCTACGCAAAGCACCTTGGACGGCGTCATGCGATGGCTCCTTCGCTAATCGATTTCAAGCATGCTTCTTCCCAGTTACCCGTCTTTTCCGCTACACCGCAGCTTTTTAAGTAGTTTTCATCGAACGGCCATGTCGCGGTGGAATTTTGGTCGCCGGCAATCCGGTGAGCGATAATGTTCGCGACGTGCACCGCGGTTAGCGGGGACCATTCCATCGGCGCTTGAGCGGACGGATTGTGATGGAAAGCCGCCGCCTCCATAATTGCGTTGTCAAATCCCCATAGACCCAAAAGGTAGGTGCCGAGTTGTGCGTGGCTTGCGCCAATGATTCGCTGTTCCGCCTCATGGAGCGAGGCTTCGCCGCGTGCGAC
>JANQHN010000137.1 GCA_028282665.1 Phycisphaerae bacterium
GGAGCACTGGCTCTGATCCTGGAAGGTATCTCGCGAAAAACCCTTTACAGCAACCTGTTTGCTTTGGGGTCTTCCGTAGCGTCAATGGTCGCGCTGATGGCTGCTTACTATTTGCCAACGAGCCTGGACTCGACCATCAGCAACAAAATGGCGGCGTTGAACGACGTCTGGCTTTACATCCATACCAACGTAATTATCGCCAGCTACGCCCTCATCGCCCTTGCGGCGGTGATTGCGTGTTTGTTCCTCGCAAATCGCTGGATCAGCACGTGGCGCAACGGCCGGTTTCCTAAAGCGCGACTGTTGGCGATTCCGATTGTTGCAATCGCTTTCAACTACGCCTGTTATCGCCTATTGATGCACTTCGTGAATCCGATTGGGCAGGCGCTGGATCGAGAATCGTACCTGCTCGTCGCGACGACTGTCGGCTGCACGCTGGTGGTTCTCTTGTTCGAATTGATGGAGGTAAAAAACCGTGCGCAAGCCGGCGTCGTCAAAGCAGAAAAATCCGCCGCCGGTGGCGCGGTTTCACTAATACGGCTTGGAGCCCGCCTGGGAGAGACTTCCACGAAATCACCGACCTACTCTCAAGTGTTGGACGGCGCCACTATGGTTCTTATGGAACTTTCGCTGATCTTGCTGTGGGCGGGTCTGGTGATGGGCGCCATTTGGGCGGATCACTCTTGGGGGAGACCGTGGGGATGGGATCCAAAGGAAGTGTTTGCACTCAACACGCTCTTTATTCTCGTGATCCTGTTCCACGTACGGCTCAAGGTGCGCGACAAAGGTTTTTGGACAGCCGTCCTGGCTGTCTTCGGCTTTGAAGTGATGCTCTTCAACTGGATCGTCATCAACTTCATCGTAACCGGATTGCACAGTTACGCGTAGATCCCGCCGCTTTCGTACGTCGCACACATCGATTAGATTGGCTGCGTGTGGGGAGGAACGAAATAAGCATCCCATGAACCGAAATCCCTTTAATCTCAAACTCAACGGAGATTGCAAATCGTGCCCAGCAGTGAATACCCCAGGCAGTTCATCAAGCCGAAAGATAAATTGGATAACTGGTCCGGAATTGAACCGTACTTCGATAACCTTCGCGACAGGCCTGTCGATTCGGTGGAGACGTTGGAAAGATGGCTTGTCGACTACAGTGAATTAATGGCGGCGATTGATGAAGTCGGCACGGATCGCTACATCAAGATGACTTGTGCAACCGACGACGAGGATCGTAAAAAAGCGTACCTCGATTACATCAAAAACATCAGCCCGAAGGTCAAGCCGCGCGCGCATGAACTGAATGTTAAGTACTCGGAGTCTCCCGCCGCTCACGAATTACCCACGGCACGATATTGCGTGCTGGATCGCGGTATCCGCGCGAGCGTTGACATCTTCCGTGAGGAAAACGTCGCGTTACAAGTCGAGGAGGCACAACTCGAACAGAAGTACCAGGAAATTTGCGGCGCGCAAACCGTCGAGTTTGAAGGAAAGGAACAAACACTGCAACAACTCGGTTTGTACGCGGAACGAACCGACCGCGACTTGCGGCAGCGTGCGTGGGAAGCGGAGGCAAACCGCAGGCTTGAAGACGCGGACGCGCTGGAGGAAGTGTTCGACGCGTTGGTCAAGCTGCGCCACCAAATGGCCCTCAATGCGGATTGCGAAAACTACCGCGAATACGCTTTCAAATCGAAGCAGCGATTCGACTATACGCCGCAAGATTGCCTCGCTTTTCACGAGGCGATCGAAAAGGCCGTAGTGCCATTGTTCCGCGGTCTGCAGAACCAGCGCCGGGAGGTATTGGGTGTCGATCCACTCAGGCCTTGGGACTTATCCGTCGACGTGCAAGGACGCGATCCGTTGCGACCTTTCGAAACCGTTGATCAACTTTGTAGCGGTGTATCCAAAATTTTCCACCGTATCGAACCGGATTTGGGCGCACAATTCGATGAGATGAACCTAAAGGGCTACCTGGATCTAGAAAGTCGTAAAGGCAAAGCGCCAGGCGGGTACCAATCCACCTACGAGGAGTCCAGGCATCCGTTTATTTTCATGAATGCGGTCGGCCTGCAAAGCGACGTATCCACGCTGTTGCACGAAGGAGGACACGCGTTTCACCAATACGCCGCCCGTCATGATTCGCTGTTGCCGTATCGATCCAGCCCGATCGAATTCGCGGAAGTCGCGTCTTTTACGATGGAATTATTGGGACTGGAGCACCTCGACGTGTTCTACAACGATGAAGCCAAGGGAAGAGCGCAGCGCAAACGACTTGAGGGTGTGATGTGGATATTCCCCTGGGTCGCGACGATCGATGCGTTCCAGCACTATCTCTATACAAACCCGGAGCACTCGCGCGAGGATCGCAAAGCACATTGGCTCAAGTTGATAAAGCGTTTTGGCGGCATCTCAGACTACACCGGTTATGAAGACGCGCGAGCGTACGCATGGCATCGCCAGCTTCACTTGTTCGAAGTGCCGTTCTATTACATCGAGTACGGGATTGCCAAGCTCGGTGCGTTGCAAGTGTGGCGCAACTCGATGGAGCACACGAAGTCAGCTATCGAAGCGTATCGGGCAGGACTGGCTTTGGGCGGCAGCAAACCCCTTCCATCCCTTTTTGAAGCAGCCGGTGCTCGGTTCGATTTCACCATGGAAACGGTCGCACCGCTTATGGAACTTGTTAATAAACGACTTGCGCAACTACCGCAGTAGATGTTTCCTAAAAAAATGCAAAAGTCAGCCACAGACAACATTGAAGCAATTCGTCACAAGCTTAATGCGGGTGAAGCGTTTTCCATCGAAGATGGCCTGTTCCTTTACGAGAGTGCGGACATTCACACCGTGGGAGAATTGGCAAACGAACTGCGCGAACGCAAGCACGGCCGAAACGCCTACTACAACATCAACTTGCACATCAACTATACAAACTTTTGCGTACTCAGGTGCAAGTTCTGCTCGTTCTATCGCCCCTTCCCCAAGTCGAACGCAGAGCGGGCGACGAACGGCTATGAACTGACGATCAACGACATTGTCGCCCGTGCAAAACATGCGTACTCACGTGGCGCAACCGAAGTACACATCGTTGGCGGCCTGCATCCCAAACTGCCGTTCTCTTACTATACAGAGATGTGCGCCGCAATTCGCGAAGTGTGTCCGCATATGCACATTAAGGCATTTACAGCGATCGAAATCATTCATTTCTCGCGAATCACCAAGCCGCGCATGTCGGTGCGGGAAGTTCTGACAGCCTTGAAGGATGCGGGGCTAGGCTCGTTGCCGGGCGGTGGTGCGGAGATCTTTGACGAACGAGTTCACGAGGAAACATTCAAGACAAAAGTCGGCGAGACGGAATGGTTCGAAGTGCATCGCACAGCTCACCAGCTTGGCATCTTCACCAATGCCACCATGCTCTACGGCCACGTGGAAACGCAGGCGGAGCGTATCAGCCACCTCGCCAAGTTGCGGGCGCATCAAGCGGAAAGCTTGAAGAATTGCCCTGCCCATTTTAACTGTGTTATTCCGCTGTCGTTTGTGCCTGACGGCTCTGCCCTTTCGGACATCAAGGAGCCGACCGGACTGGATGATCTGCGCACGCTCGCGCTGAGCAGACTCATGTGCGACAACATTCCTCACATCAAGGCTTTTTGGATCATGCAATCGCCCAAACTGGCGCAAGTGGCGCTCGACTGGGGCGTGGACGACCTGGACGGCACGGTGGTCTATTATGACATCACCAAGCGTGACGGTGCGAATACGCACCAGGAATTGACGGTCGATGAACTGAAGCGCATGATCCACGAGGCAGGCTGTACGCCAATCGAACGGGATACACTCTACCGCAAAGTCGTCCGCGGTGAGGGTTCGTGGCGAATCGACGGAGCGGATTGGTTGGTGGAATACATAACGGATTAACCATAAAACGAGGCCTCAAGCACCCTCCAGAACTAACCCCGCGCAACAGCAGGCCGGCTTTGATACAATCGTTAAAAAAGTATGCGCAAGTAGTTCGCCTTACCGCCGTTGCTCTATCAGGCAATCGCGACAGGTCCATTCAAGTGAAGGAGTTCATCCGATGCGTCGCCGGCTGTTCACTAATCTTATTCCCATTATCCTCATCATTTTGCCTCTTTTGCTCGGCGCGGAGGGCAATGGGTGCTTGTCGTTTAATCCTTCGAATGCTGGTCATGGCAGCACATCCAGCAACGTCGCGCCTACCGGCGATTGCGAACCAGCCCACCAAGGTCAAGCTGAGCGACTCCTCATCGCCGGAATGACGGTTGGTCAGCCGGCCGAAGCCATAGCCCTTCCCCCGGTTCGACCGGATTGCCTCACCATCGCCTCCTGCGAAATCTCCAGCGATCAGGTGCTTCAGAGCTCCGATGTCAAACTCGAAGCCACCTTTGGCTGCGGAACCGTCATGCGATGGGAAACGCGTGAAATACCCTTGTCGCAAGTTAATGATTCGGACTTGAAAAAACTCCACGGCCTGGTCATCGCCGAACCTCAATACGACTGGACCCAATGCCTCGACCCCGCCGCAGAGGATTTTCAAATCCCTTACTACTCGGGCGAGCTTATGCTGGTCTTGTCGCGCGAGGAGACAAGCTGGGATCAAAATATCACATTTGCCTGTGAGTATGACTACGTCCCATTCCCGACATGGCGCGACGGGGATTGCACTTCGACCACGCTAACAACAATCAATGAGGCGAGTACGACCGTCGAAATACTCATCACCAGGCCGACAGGTGGACGCTCCACCGCATCGGTACCGCCCACAGAGGGTCCGACCTTTCGCATGCAGCCTGGTTACGTCTCCGTCGAGTACAGCAAACCAGGATACAACGGCTTCTACTTCGATGCCTTTTTGCCTTGCCAGGGAGGAACAGTCACCATTACCGAAGTTGCGGGTGAACTTCGAGCAAGTGTCGATCAGGGGTTGATCGTACGCAACACCAATCAGTAAGGTGTTACTTACAATTCGTGAAACTTCAACGTATCTGTTTCCGTGTCGAGAGTCGCAACGGTACGAATGTGAACGCGGTGCAACGCACCGGGGTTGATGACCCGACGTCGACCGATGCGCTCATCGCGCGCCACGTGCGTATGGCCGTGACAAATGTAATCCACATCCAGATGATACAATGCCTGCTCGAAGCCCGGCTCATGCCCATGATAAACGGCAAAACGCCGATCGCCCAAGACAATACGCGTGGGAATGTGCGTCGGCGGTTTTAACTCGGTTGTTTCGAGATAAGCTGAGATTTGCGGATCTCGAAAGTCGGTGTTGCCCCAGACGAACGTGCAGTTCCTGCCCACCAACTCGTCCAAAACACCGATCCCACCGATGTCGCCACAGTGTATCACATGCTCCACGCCTGCTTCGTCGAACAAGTGCATCGCACTCCGTACTAACAAATGGCGATCATGACTGTCAGATAAGATACCAACCAGCAACGCGGCCCCCCTGTTATACAACGCAACTCGTTCAAGAGCGCCAACGCCTGACCACTCACTCCTTTCGATCAAGGCCAGTGTGGCTCCCAAGGAGGCGGCGGTGGATAGCCCCAGTAAAACATCGGATGATACCAGCGGTATTCTTCCGCTTCAAAATCACCATCCTCGACAATGTCCTCAGGGCGAATGCGGTTAACCCCACCATCGTAGTACAAAACGTTCCCAAACCCGCCATGCCATTTCGTTGCTACGTGGCTTGGACTACCTGCGGGCGCATTCCAGTCAATATCGAAAAGCACCACTGTCGTAGGGCGATCTCGAAATCTGGACGCGAGCAAGGGCCTGTCGCCCATGTCGGGAAAGTACGGCGTCTTCGCACTGCCGTAAGGGTAATTACCCATGCCGTCGAGTACTTGATTCATACCGTAGTGAAACTGGTTCTTGCCAGACTCGCTCTTCTTCGCGTCCGTCAGGTCTTTCTCAGGGCAAACCCACACATGATTGTGAGGAAATTCTTTAATGGCCACATTCACCCCCTCACGATCCTTATATTGGGGAACATTAAGATAAGGAGGCAATTCGTTGTACCAAGTGCCTCGCTTCTCGTGGCCGCTCCAGCCAAGATGCCCTTCCGTGGGCAGGTAGTCATGGTAGTCCAAGCGGTAGTAGTGCAGGGCAACGCCCCACTGCCGCAGGTTACTCCCGCACATGATACGACGTCCGTGCTTACGTACCTTGGTGATTGCGGGAACGGAAATCGCAAACAGCAATGCAATAATTGCAATCACAACCAGCAATTCGAGCAAGGTGAATGCAATGCCACGGAAACGATGTCCGCACAGATCACGCGAGAAACAACGACTCACACCCGGCATGCTACGCCCTCCTTACTGAAATGTCGCACATGAAAGCGATATGACTTATTCTTAGTGTAGCCGCACGAGTCATGAAGGAAAAGTGTTTTGAAAGATGCTTAACATACACAACTCGATCGCCATCGAGCGGTTATTCACAGCCTCGCTCGCTAATAGGTCGCAAAAATCGCATACGCACAACGGTCATAGGCGTTACTAGACACACCATTAGGCTTGCAGATTGCGCTTAGACATACCGAGAATTGAATGCATACGAAATACGCAAAAACTAATCGCGAGATCGCTTCCAGTCCCAGGATCACACTAACCGGTCGGTAATTTAAGAGAGTCCCAGATCCGCTCAAACTCCTCGAACAACGCCTGATCGATGGAACTTTTGTGGGCGATGAGAAGAAAGACATACGAACTGGACGGTGTGACCTGGATACACCGGATGATGACTCCGCGTTTTACATCGAGGATACCGGCCGCAGGTTGGCTTTGGACTTGCAACTCGTCAATCACAGGCGGATGAATGGAGCGGTTGATCCGCAACTTTGACATCACTTCGCGCCACACCTGAGCACATGCAATCAGCGGATCATTTGCTTCCGGGCCGGTTAATCGTGAGACGACTAATCGGACATCCCCGACGTGGTGGGCGTGATCGAACGTAATAATATCGGAATCCGACTCTCCCATTTCACGGTAGTATCCCGGAAGCTCAAATACCAAATCCCACTCCTCAACTTGAATGAGACGAACCATGGCCGATTGCGCACGGGCATAAACAAGCCAATACGCAAATAGCAGGCTAATCCCCAACAAAACCACCGCCGCCACAAACGATTTCCGGGTGGTCGCGGGTCCTTCCATTATTCTTCTAAGTGGGTTCATGGTGTTGCATGCTAGCGCCATCTCCCCAACCCGACAACCGTTGACGGTGCTTGGCGATTCCCGTAAATTCAGTTGTAGTTACCAACCGTTCGCACTCCCAGATTTACGAAATTCGTCCTAGTGGATAATCGACTTGGTCAATCTGAATCGCTTTCGATGGACACGCGCAAGTTCTACGCTGCAGCAGATTTCAAACGGTTCTTTTTCCACGGAATGGCTGCGTTGCTTCCAACGCTGCTGACAATCGCCCTTCATATGGGCTTACCATTTGGTGGACAACTACGGTGGGTAGCTACATCACCTATGGCTTGTTCTGGATCTGTTCGAGCATCAGCCCACAACCTGACCCCGGACTCATTGATCAGAACGTGGACCCACTTAAATATGGCACGCTGATCGATGAATGGGACGAACAAGGACAACGACTCACTATTGAATGTAAGTCTATTCCTGAAAATAGCTTACGGTCATCTGACAAAAAATTCGAGCCGAGGCGAAGAAGCGCCGCGACTAAGTCTTTTGGCAGATAGCGTTCCGCAAACACAAACTCAACCTGCTCGGTTTCTTAATTGCGGTAGTTCTCGTATACTTGGTAGGCTTCTTTCTCGCCAGTTTTATAGGCCGCACAATGTGGCGTATGGTTGAGGGGCTGCTCTTGAGGATACCGATAGTCAGGGCAGTGTATCCTAATATCAAGCAGGTAACGGACTTCCTGCTGCCAGAGCGGAGAATTCAGCTCTCGAGTATAATGGTCGTTCAATACCCGTGAAAAGGCACTTGGTCCGTAGGATTAGGACTGGTGAACCGATGAAACAAGTACAAGGCGCTTGCGAGGACGATTTGGTAACGGTGTTTCATGCCGAATTCTCCAACACCGGTAACGGGTTATGTGATTCAGGTGCCCTGCCAGGACGTCATTGAATTGAACCTGACGATTGACGAAGCACTGCGTTTCACGATCATCGGCGGAGTGATTGCCCTGGCTCAAAAACGGCTGAACATCTACCGACGCGGGAGGCGAAAACTGAACCAGCGGTAACGGACTCGTAACGAAACCTGAACGACCAGAGCGCATGCCAAGATCACGGCATGAAGGAGGTTTATGTGCAGATCAATGTGACGGGTCGACACGTTGAAGTGTCGGACGAAGTGAAAGGCTATGTGGAAGAAAAGGCATCGAGGTTACCTCGCTTCCTCGATAAACTTCACACGGTGGACGTAATCTTAGGCCACGAATCGGACGAATTTACGGTTGAGATGATTGCACACGCCGACGGCTGTAACCCCTTTGTAGCCCGTGAGATAGGCCCGGACACGTTCGCTTTGGTCGATATCATCGTCGATAAGCTCGAACGACAGCTCACCAAGCAAAAAGAGAAATGGCGAAAACCCAAGCACGAACCCAGAGACGACTCTGTGGGTCTTAGGGATTAGGAAATTCCGAGGCGAGGTGTGACAACTCGCGTCGGGTTGTCCAAGTAGTGTTACCTTGCTCGCATTGAGATAACCAGCGGGAGTCCGTATGAAGCTGGCCGAATTGATTCACGCTCCGTCGATCGTGCCCGAACTTGAGGCAACGAATCGCAACGGAGTCATCCGAGAACTTGTTCAATCGATGGCCAATAACGGTGCCATCGACCCTGAATCAGTTGAAACCATCGCACGAGCGGCCATCAACCGCGAAAACCAGGGCAGTACCGGTTTCGGCAAAGGCGTTGCCGTACCACACGTGAAACACGAATGCATCAAAAGCATTGGCGCGACCATCGGTCGATCCAGCCAGGGCGTGGATTTCGCCGCTTTGGACCGCGCCCCCGTTTACACAATCGTCCTCTTGCTGAGTCCGGAATCCGAACCGGAAACACATCTTGCGGCGATGGAAAAGATCTTTCGACACTTACAGCGGGAGAACTTTCGTCGTTTCCTAAGGCAGGCGGATACCCAGGAGGGTATTGTCGACCTGATTCAGGAAGCAGACGAGTTCCAGGAAGAGTAATGAAATTGCGCGGGAGCAGGCTTGGCCTTAAGTAAGGCGTATACGAAAGGGTTCTGCTACTCGACGGCGTGAGAGGCGTGGCGTTTGTGAGTGATGGTGAAGCGACGGCAATTTGCGAGGTGGCGGTACCTAACCCGGAAGGTTTACACGCCCGTCCCGTCATGCGTTTTGTCGACATGGCGTCTAACTACGCATCTGCCATTACGGTCAGCAATGTGACTCGAACAAATGAAGAAGTCGACGGCAAAAGCGCGATGCAGATGATGCTGCTTGAAGCGACTCAAGGAAATGTACTGCGGATTCACGCGTGCGGAGCAGATGCGGCTGAGGCGGTCAAGTCGCTCGAAGCGCTCGTCAAGGCTAAATTTCACATGGATGCGCAGGAAGCCTGACAGCCTCTTTCGTAAGATTTGGCGCAAGCGCTCACTGAGAATCTGATCACAATCAATCGCAGTATTGTACTTTGGGCAACCAAGCTATGCACTGCTCGATCATCACGCGAACGGAGAGTCCATCGCGCGTGTTGGGTTTTTGAGCATATGCTAAGATAGTGACAAAAACCGGCAGTGCCGATTCACCAGCTATCCGCTGGTGAACAGGGTGTATTGCCACCACATGCTGCACAGACGTGTACGAGAGCAACGGTCAGCTGTCTTTCATGGAAATCCTACGTGGCATCTCAGTCGCTCCCGGTGTAGCCATTGGAGAAGCGGTCATCCTCGACGCTGAGGATTATCGCATCCCCTATCGATCAGTCACGCCCGACCGGGTCGACGCTGAACTCAAGCGACTGGACCAAGCGTTCAAAACCTCGCTTGAAGAACTCTCAAACCAATTAGAATGGCTTGGATCTCATTTGGGCAGGGATGCCGGCAAGGT
>JANQHN010000271.1 GCA_028282665.1 Phycisphaerae bacterium
CCGGAAAGGAACATGTTCACCTTCGCGTCGAGGTTGTCCAGATAATGCAGCGCCACCGCCTCGGGAAGCGCCGGTAGTTTAGGACTGCCAAACTCATAGCGGCCATGATGACTGAGCACCATGTGCTGCAACGCGACACGAATTTCTCGCGGAAACTCGCTGCCGATTCGTTGCGCAATTAAGTCCGCCTTTTTTTCGATCAGAATCGTAACCTGCACGATGTGCCCGATTAACTGCCCCTCATCGGTGTAGGCGATGTTCGTTTCAGACGAAATCTCAAGCGATTTCCCAAAATCATGCAAAAACGCCCCGGCGAGCATCAAATCGAGACTCAGCTTAGGGTACAGCGGAATGACCTTCAGCACCAGTTCAAGCAGACCCACCGTGTGCTCCAATAAGCCGCCGACGTACGCATGATGGAGCGCCACCGCTGCCGGAGAACGCTCAAAGCGCAACATCAACTCTTCATCAGCCAAGAACTCGTCAATGAGCCCTTTTACATCCGGCTGCTTGATCTCTGCGAGAATCTTACGGAGACGGGCTGACATTTTGGAGACGTCGTGCTCAGTCGAGGGTAAAAAATCCGCCACATCGATGTCACCTGACGCCACGGGCCTAATGGCGGTCGCGATGAATTGAAGAGAACCTTTGTAGTTCTCCGCATGCCCTTTAAGTCGAACAAACCCACCGTCCGGCAGTGCGTTAAACATAGACTCGTTCGCTTGCCAGATGCGGGCGGGCAACTGCCCCGTCTTGTCCGCGAGCACAGCGTGAATGTACAAACTACCCTGCGTGGTCGTCCGCAAGTCTTTCTGCTTGATGAGAAATGCCTGATCCTCAACCTGTTCGCCGGGCTTCAAATCCGCGATGTATCGCCTCGCCATTCTCTGCTCCAATAGGGTTCAAGTTAGCCTGTTAGATTAGGGGGAATTCGCCTCGCGAACAAGCCCGCCCAAACGGTTCGCCTCCACGTAAACCCAGTAACCGGCTTCTAGAGCAAGCTCCAGGCAGATGCAACGTCCGACTCCGTCTATTTCACCGTGGGAAATATGCCTCTGAACGTTACGCTTGGATTGAAACTGCTATGAACAACCATTCGAACCAATGCGTACGCCAAAGCGTCGCGATTGCGGTATAATTCGCCGCGTCGGTCCATCAAAAGGCCAAGTAGATCATACAACAAGGAGTTGGCAAACAGTGTACCGCATCGCCCTCATCATACTCATTCTCGCCTGCCTGGTGGCTTTTCCCCAGCTCTCCTGTACGAAGAAACGATCGACTTCACCGACCGCAAGCAACCAAACAATTCCAAAGTCTCGGCAATCTACCGAAACCGCCCCAGTGCAACCGGCCGAACATGAAAGTGTGACTGCTTGGAGGAGAGAGCGCGATGAAAACGGAATGTTACGCGTTCGTTATCAGGTACTCATCGGCGATGACGGCAGTGAAGTCGCTCACGGCCGGCGGATCGAATTCACACAACAAGGCACTAAACAGCACGAGTACCGGTACACCAACGGCATGAAGCATGGCTTGCACGTGATGTACTACCCTGACGGCACTGTCGCAATGAAAGAAGAGTTCGTAAACGGCGTAATCGAGGGAAACTGCCTCATGTTCTATGAAAGCGGAGCAAAACTCGCCGACCTGAGCTACGTAGCGGGGAAACGCACGGGCATCGATTACTTCTATTACGAGACTGGAGAGTTGATGGAGGAAATCGAGATGCTCGAAGATCAATACCACGGGCAATATGTGCGGTATGATAAGGAAGGAAATGTCGTGTACATGAAAGAGTATGTACAAGGTGTGGAACAACCGTGACGGTGGGCAGCTTCAAGGCGAATCCGACATACACGAGATTGTGAGCTTCTACGGTTTTATAGACATGCTTATCTGTAGGGCGAACTGGTTGTATCCAGCTATTTTATTCCTCGCAGGCGTAACGGCCTGTCATCAGCCGGCCAGGGAACCGCACCCTGGCGTCCCTCACCCATTACAGAGCGGACGCGCGGCGACCTCCTCTCCACCCGAAATTGTACGCTACTCCGACGGCACGCTAAAGATTGTCCGTTCCTTCGTCATGAAAAAGGACGGCGAATTCGCTCTGCAAGGCCCGTATACGGAATACCACGAGAACGGACGAATCAAACTTGAGGGCGTGTATGAAGTCGGACTTCGACACGGTGTATTCAACAGATTCCAGCCGGATGGCACACGCACACTCAGCCGAAGATACCGCAAGGATCAACTGGATGGCCTGTACCGCGCCTGGGATTCGAATGGTCGATTGATCTGGGAACTTAACTATACGCGAGGCGTGCCGCACGGGCGATTCACATCGTTCCATTCAAACGGTATGCGACGAAGTGAAGGAACGGTAATCCGCGGCGCGATTCACGGCTTGTACCGCGTTTTCGATGAGCATGGAAAAGTTGTAAGGCACACTTACTACAACCTCGGCCAGCGCACTTTGCAAGGAGATTGAATCATAACGCAACTGCCGCATCGAAAATCAATATGCTTGCGCTTGTTACGGCAATTGGCATTTCGAACCTAGAATAACAAGCTCGAGCCCTTAGGTCGCATCATGCAACTTTTCGACGCGTAACGCCTGCAATTTTGCTCCGATGCCATAAATAATACACAGGTTGCGATCCAATCAATCCGCGAAAAATCCGGGCCAAGAACTCAGGCGACTGACGACCCACGCGATGTTTGCCACCGGCTGTAGTCGCTTGATACCAATCGTAGACCACACCAGCCACGATACGGCGTACGTCCCGCTTGCGAGTCACCTCTCCTACAAAATCGCTTGATGCCGGATCCACACCCATATTTTTAAGTTGTTCCACTGCGGCCTTCCGGTTCGGGGCGATTTCGTATTGACCAATGCGTTCCATCCCCGCCTTTTCGAACACCGGATTCACCGCCCCCATTGACGCGAGGCATTCCACATACTCCGTCCCCACAATCGGCAGCGTTTTTCGCACAAGGTAATGCCCCAGGCCGCATCCCCGCACATCGGGATGAATCACAAGCCGGCGCAAAATGCGCACCGACCGGTTCAACAGCTTAGGGCTCTTTTGAAAACGCTTGTTGGTTATGCGATTGCGGAAGGAAAGTTCCAAAGGCGGGTGCGAGTAAACGACAATCCCCAACGGTTCGCCACGCTCGCCCTCGCGCAGCAAGAAAATCTTGTCCACAAAACCAAGTTCGCCGGTGGACTTGTAATGCAACGAAGCAAACGATTCGTAATCCGTTTTTTTGCCCGGTTCGACATGCAGGCGTTTTATCATCGAAAGCGAACTGCGCCTGCGAGGGTGCCGCCTTTCTACCGTCGCATCTCCAGGTCCACGCATCCGCACAACGACGTCCGGATTCAAATCGGCCAGAATGTCGCCAGTGTTTGAAGCAACTACGGCGATAAGTCTTTCTTTGGTAATGATTTTGCGAAGGTTGAAACTAATTGCCCTTGCCGCTCGTCGATGCAACGTCGAGCAGAACTCGTCACAAAGCAACGGAGCATCGCCGGGACGCTCAACGTGCAGCCCGACCGCTCGCGCCAACCGCGCGCGAAATTGCTCTCCGACAGAGAGGTTGTCAATTGAGCGCAACCAGAGGTGAGGTTGAGCAAGCCCGCAGTAACTCATCAATGCCAGTGCGTCCGCCAGCGATCCCTGAGCACGCACCCGGTCGATAATCGCTCGCCTTTTGGGAAATGAGACCCGATCCACGAAGCAGCCTCCAGCCCTTTGTTTTGCGATTTCCGCCAGTGCAGTCGATTTGCCGCATCCCGAAGGCCCGAGCAATAAAACCAACCCGCCCCGCCAGATTGGAATGACCAAATCGTTCAACACCCGAACCGGTTCCGCCTCCATCGGCACGCCAAATTGAAACGCTATGTCCGCGCATCGCACACTGGGCTCGTTGAGCGCGGGAAAATATGAACGATCAAGCGTGATAAATCGTTGTTCGTTCTCGATCTCCTGAATTTTCATAGGAGTCCCTCGCATACTGCATCGCCTGATTAGCATTCAGCAAAATATTTCCTAGCAATAATCCGGGCTGCGTCATGAGCCGGCCCGGAAGAATCGTAACCAACGCGGAGGAAAAGAGTTACAACTCTCTGGAGACCAATTGCAAAACAATACCCTGGATGGAGAATTCCCGACTGTCGTCTATCAGCATGGGCGGAACACGCGGGTTGTCGCCACGGAGAATGACGACTTTACGCTGGGCCTGGGATTCCACACTGACACGCTTGAGGGTTGGCTGGCCATCCACCAGGCAGGCACAGATCTTACCCTGGACATGCTCCGGGTCGACATCGGGCCTGTAGTGAACGAGCACGATATCGCCCGGTTTGAGTGTAGGCTCCATCGAATCCCAGGACAAACGCAGGCAGTAATATTCCGTCGAATAGTGATGCCGCAGGACGGGGAACATCTCCGTCTCTTCTTGTGTTTCAGCCGGCGGTCCAGCCGGAATAGAGCCCAACAAGGGTAATTCTCGAGTATCTAGAGGCAGCGGAGCATCGTGTTCCAATCCTTCTCCAACCAGCACCCCCTCGGGCATGTTGAGGGCGAGCGCCAACGCCGTCACCGTCGCGGGTCTGGGGGCGACTTTGTTTCGTTCGATCTCGGAGATATACCCCTGATTGATCCTGGAAAGAAAAGCCAGTTCGCTTTGTGTCAAGCCTAGCTTTTGTCGCTGCAGCTTTATCCGCTCACCCAGGGTTTCAGTTCGGCCAGCTCGGATGGCATCATGTAGATTCATGTTATTATTTTAAGCGCAAAAAATTGCTTATCAATATTTCCAGGTGATATCTCGATATATTCGTCGAGCTCCGTGCCATATGTATGTCGCTTTGCCAGTACTGTCAGCACTGACAAACAATTAGATCCTGGGTATCTGGGAAGGAAAGGGAATCCTGGCGATCTATTCTGCGGTATCGCTTTTTCCCCCGTCGAGCGACTTCGCTTGAGTAAGGAACCAATCGTACGCAACCTGCATCTCGCGCAGTGTATCACCGGCAAATTTTTCTCTCACGGCGCGGGCAATTTCAAACGCAACCACATTTTCCGCTACGACGCTCGCAGCAGGCACGGCAGATATGTCGCTACGTTCATAGGTGCTTTGGTCGGCTTTTTTGCTGACCAGGTCCACACTGGCCATCCCTCGCAGCAACGTGCTAATGGGCTTCATCGCACCTCTGACTACGATCGGCGCCCCGTTGGTCATGCCGCCTTCCAACCCGCCCGCATTGTTGGATTTGCGTACGAATCCGACCGAAGGCGTATCCACTAGGTTCGGATCGAAGTGAATTTCATCGTGAACCCGGCTCCCCGGTCGACGCGCTGCCTCGAATCCCAGACCGATTTCCACACCTTTAAATGCCTGGATCGACCCCACCGCCTGCATGAGCCTACCATCCAGCCTGTCTTGAAACCGCATCGAGCTGCCCAGCCCGATAGGCACACCTCGAACTTGCACTTCAACGACTCCCCCGAGCGTATCCTTCGCTTTCTTGGCTTCACGGATAGTTTTGATCATTCGATCCGCCGCTACTGCATCCGGGCAATACGCCTCATTCGCGTCGCGAGCGTTTTTCAGATCCACGAACGTTGCAGTCTCATCGAAGTCTGAGTCAACATCACTGACGCTTACTACGTAGCCCAGCACTTCGATTCCGAGCTCACGCAACAGTGACCGCGATAGCGCCCCAGCCGCAACACGAGCGGCGGTTTCGCGGGCGGATGCTCGCTCCAACGTCTCGCGACAGTCCGTGGTGAGCCACTTGATGCTACCGGCCAAATCGGCATGTCCGGGTCTGGGTCGTCGGACCGGCGGCGCTTCATCGATACGATGATCGCGGTTTACCAGGTGCAGCGCGACTGGCGAACCGATGGTCACGCCATTGCGCAGGCCGGAAAGGATGTCGACGGTATCTCGCTCGATACGCATGCGTCCACCGCGCCCGTAGCCGCCCTGCCTTCGCGTCAGTTCGCCATCGATCAATGCACGATCTACCTTTACCCCGGCCGGCATGCCTTCCACCAAGGCAATCAACGCCTTACCGTGCGATTCTCCAGCTGTCCTGTAGTCCAAGCAGGCCATCCATCACGCCTCCAACCGCGTGGTCGCGATTCTCCACCTATCGAGATACAATCTAACCAATGTCAGTCGAAACTCACGAATTCCAAATCAGCACGCGCGGTCACAACCACGTTCTTAATATTACGGACGAAGTGGCCAATTGCGTCAATGCCGGCCGGATTCGCGACGGTTTGGTCGTTGTTTTCATCATCGGCTCAACAGCGGGGATCACTACCACCGAATTCGAACCCGGCCTCGCGAATCACGACCTCGAAGCCGGGATGGAAAGAATCGCTCCCGAACACGGCAATTACTTGCATGAACAAACCTGGCACGACGACAACGGCCATTCGCACGTCCGTGCGTCGCTCATCGGTCCGAGCGTAACCGTACCACTGGTAGACGGGCAACTCACACTGGGCAATTGGCAACAAGTTGTGCTCCTCGACTTCGACACACGGGGGCGGAATCGGCGGATTGTGGTGCAGGTGATGGGGGAGCAGGAAAACTCGCACAGACAGGTTCCTGATCAGTAGCAAACTCAGATTACGCGAACAAGTTCTTACAGGAAAGACAAGGCGTGTGAACGAGTATTAATCGGTAACGCGAGATCCCAAGCCTTTCATAGCTTTCTGATAGCGAGCCTGGAGTTGATCCCTCCGCCCCTCAGCGTATTCTCCCGCGTGCCAGCGGTATCCCAGGCCATCTTTTGGGCGGCGGGGGATGAAGTGGAAGTGGACGTGTTTGACCAGTTGCCCGGCCACTTCGCCGTCGTTCACCAGCACGTTGAATCCATCTACCTCCATAGCGTTGAGCACGGCCTGCCCGATGCGCGGAATCTGACGAGACAACTCGGCGGCGAGTTCGGGTGGTAGGTCGGCGAGACGTTCACAGTGCAACTTCGGAATAAGGAGTAGGTGCCCTTCGGAGAGTGGCGCGATGTCCATAAAGGCGAAACTGTGCTCGTCCTGATGCACGACTGAAGCGGGAATCTGTCCCGCGATGATTTTGCAGAAAATACAATTCGGATCAGCCGACATCCAAGCCTCCCATCACCAACCGGCGGCGATGCTTCCTGGTTACTTCTCCAGGAATGCCTTCGCTTTTTCGTTAGCGGGGCTCAGTCGCAGAACTTCCCGGTATACCTCGCGTGCTTCATCCACCCTGTCAAGCTCGATTAACAACTCGGCCTTTTGTTCCAAGACCGATACGGGGATCGCACCTTTGGCGTTTTCGATGCCCGCATTGAGGTAGTTTAGTGCATCGAGCAACACAATTCGCCGCTGGATTTCCGCCGCCTGCCGCGTAAGGTCCACGACGCGTGAGTAATTCACCGCATCATCTCCAACTTGTTCCACTTTTGCCTGGGCAATGGAGCGGAGGGTTTGAAATCGCAAACTCAAGGTTAAAAGCGCATTGCGCGAGGCAGGATCGTCCGCATATTTGCTTCGCGCGATTTCCAACGCCAACGTCGCCTGCTCAAGGGCGGCTTCGTATTGTTCGTCTTCGGCGAGTCGATTGGCATACCAGTTGAGGAACTCGCCCCGCGCTGGATGAATCGCGGGGGTAACAGCGACCGTTTTTTCTGCAAATTCCAATGCCTTCTCAAGTTTTCCCAGCTTCGTATAGGTAACGGACAAGCCATAAAGCACTTGAGGCTCATTAGGATTGAGAAGGTTGGCACGCTCATACTTAGCCAATGCCAGCGAGGGATATTTGTCGACGAGCAGATCGCCCAAGAACCGATACGCGCGCCACTGATCGCGCCCCTCGGTCGATTCCACAAACTGGTTGAACGCCTGAACGGCATCGGCTTGGCGCTTTGCGTAGGCCAGCATGGCGCCACGCAGGTAATTAAACCAGGGATTCGCCGTATCGTTCGCCTGCACTACAGTGATGCACTGGCGAAGTTGATCCATTAATTCCCGGACCCGCTGCGGATCGCTCTCCAAATCGAGATCGGCAATCGTGGCTTTGCCGAGTTCCAAGGCTTCGTGCGAACTCAACCGAGCCACCGCAGATTCGTTTTCGGCCGGTCGGTCGCCTTTCTTGGGTGTTTGGGCGACAGCAACCCCAACCACAAAAAGCATCACGCCACACACAAGCCAGTCCATTTGGGTGCGATACGATTTCATAAATCTGCTCCGCTTGCACGAAGGTAGTGTTTCGACATCGGCCTATCGGTGGAAACTATAGCGCGCGTGGTACATCCCCGCAAATCCTCAGTTGCGCTCAGCGGTTTGGGCTCAATCAACCCTCGACCGAAAGGTTGATCTGCGGTGCGGGAGCATCGGAAAGATCAATGGAGGCGTCAGGAGGCAGCTCTCCTCCGGTTTGCTCACGGAGCGTCTTTACTTTGTCCACCAGAATCTGCCAGGTTTCCCGCTCGATTCGGAGTACACGCAGGGCATCATCGATGCACTGGGCATCCCTGTAAACGTTGGCATCAACGAGTTTGTTGTACAGGAACGTGTAGATGGAGGAGACGCGTTCGCAAAGTTCGCGATTTACGTCGTAATTCAAACCCTTTTGCATCTCCAGGATGATGTGCTGGGCGCGTGTGAGCTTATTATAGGAACCCTCGAAATCCTTTGCGTGGATTGCATCTTTTGCTTGCAGCGCGAATCGAATCGCCCCATCATAAAGCATAAGCTGCAACTGCTCGGGGGTTGCCGTCATCACTGCGTCGCGCAAGTAGGGATTGAGCGTTGGCTTATCCATGGCGACTGATTCATCGGAAAACGCCGAGTAGCGGATGACCTAATTCCACGGGTTACCGGTCCTGCCTTTCAATGGTACATCCAAGGAACGATTGCAGTGTTAGCACGGCGGATTCTTCGTCGCTTATTAGAGACGCCCGTGATTCCCTGCGTATCAATCCGCCATACCCTTTATGGTTTGGGCAAATTGGCGAGCGCTGCCTCTTGATCTTGAATGTTCGCAATGGCCATTTCCAGGGCTACGAACTGTGCTTCGAGCCTCGACCGCTTGGCGTCCAGCAGGACGTTAAGCTGATCGATCCGGTCGTTTAGCAGGCTCTTTTGGTTCTCGAGCAGGTCGTCGCGACGCGTGATCAGGCCATCAAACTCGTCCGTCAGGCCATCGAACATGTCCTTCAAAACAGCCCCGACTCCCGACTCATCCGCAGTGAAAAGCTGCTCCACTTCTTCCGGGGACTCGGCATGCGCCTCGCGGAACCGATCCTCGTCGAATGTCAGCTGGTTGTTCCCACTAACGCGAATGCCGACCTCGAACAATCGATCAAAATCCGAACCGGCACCGTTGTAGGCAGTCGAGATCGCGCTATGCATCCGATTGCGAATCGTCTGCACCGTGGAATCGCCGATCAAAGGTCCCTTCTCTTCGGTTTCCGGATCAAACTTGATGTATTCCGAGATTGCGGATTGGACATCGTTGTACCTGTTCACAAAATCCCGGATGTCTTCCACCAATGCATCCACGTCTTGCGAAACGTTGATAGTGACGGCCTCATCGCTGACCGACAGCAGGTCGACCGTCACTCCCTCCACGATGTTTTCGAGGGTGTTACTGGAACTGGAGATCAATTTGGCGTCGCCGGATTCGCCCCCCCCACACTGATCAGCGCGTCTTGCGCGCGGGAAATCGTGGTAAAGCCCAGGCCCAATCCGCCGTCATCAATCATCAATTCCCCCGCAAGCCCTGATAGTTCCGATGTCAACGAAAGGCTGTAGGGGTTATCGCCTGAGCGATCGTTGAAGATCGAAGCGCTAATCGGCACAGCGGATTCCTTGATTTTCCGGATGACGTCTTCGAGCGTGTCGGAAGCGGAGATATCGATGCGGACTTCGTACGAGCCGTCAATGAAATTCTCACCTTCTGAAGCGGTCCCCGCCAAACGAAGGTCCGCAGCGGCGCTACCACCGCCCGTGTCCTCGATTGTCAGATCAAACTCACCGCTCGTATGATCTATAACGGCAATGCCATCTCCGGTATCGTTGATCCTCGCTTCGATGTCTTTAACACCATCGCCGTCGCGATCCTGGGCGGCGTTGTTGATCGCAGAAATCACCTGCCCGACAGTGGTAAACGACGAACTGATTCCCACGTCCGTAATCCCACCGTTTGAGTCAGAGATCCGAATCGTGCCCCCGCTCACCCCTTTTCCGCCGTTAAGATCATCGAGCAGTGTCTGGTGGGCAACGTATCGCAGTTGCAAGTTCGAGCTGCTGATCGTGCGATCCGCACCGATATCCTGCTGCGTAAATGTTCCGGCAATCCCGAGTTGAGATGCCAGCGAACCGGTTGAATCACTAATCAGCAGCGGGCCACCGCCCTCACTAGTATCCGTAATGGCAATCCCGTGTCCTGCGTCGTTAATCCGCGCTTCGAGTGAAAGGTTAGTCTGATTGTTGATTAAGTCGACGATTTCAGAAAGTGACTGCGTTGCTGAAAAATCGATTGACGCTTGCTGCCCCACGGCGTCCGTGAACGAAACGGTACCCAGATCGAAACCGTTTCCGCCGTTGAGCGACTGCAATAAAACCGTATTCAGACCGGCGAGTAAATCGCGCGAATGAAATTCGTTTTCCACCACGACGTCTTCAATGCCGAGATCGCGCGCTGCGGTTGAACCATTCAAAGAAGTCACCGAAATCGGTTCGCCAAACGCGCCTAACTTTCGCAGGACGATTCCGTTTCCGTCCTCGGCTAAATCCGCCTGAACCAACCCGTTGTTGTCCATGTTGTAGTTAATCGCTCGAATCACATCGCCGATCGTTGAGATGCGATAGACATCTTTGCCAATGACGGCGTCCGCCTCGACATCCGCTTCGATACCCAAATCAGCGGCGGCGTGCCCGGTTACATCTTCTACGACCAGATTCTGCTTTAAATCCCCCGCAACACCTGAAGTGTCGGTAATCTGAAAGTGACCGTTTACCGTGGTTACGCTCACATCCACGTCCGCGGCGAGTATAAGATCACGCACGTCCCGAGCCGTCGCCGCTGAGGATAAGTCGATCTCGGCACTTTTTCCGCCCCGATCGGTAATTCGAATCGTGCCAAGTCGCGCACCATTGCCGTTGTTGAGCATTCGAAGGTCAGTATCCAATGACAACACATCGCCAAACGAAACATTAAAAGAGCCATCGGCACCTGCGTCGAAACGAATGTCCGCATCCGTACCAAACCCGACTCGCCCCACACCCACACCGTCATTGAGCGTACTTAGCTTGGTATTGCCTGTCAGGTAAACAAGATCGTGACTCTCCAAAAGTCCGTCGACGGACGTTCCCGCGATTCCGAGGTCAGCGGCAGCGTGCCTGCCGTTCACGTCGCTAATGCTCAAGTTACCCGTGACCTGATTCGCGGCAGTGGTATCTTCGATGACCAGGCGGTCACCGCCGTCCCCAACAGAAGTCACCGACGCCTTAACGTTCACATCCGCGGCATTGATCGCTTCGAGCACATCGTCGACCGTGAGTGCAGTCGTGAGATCCACCACGGCCTCATTGCCAGCGCGATCATTGATTCTGATTTTACCGCGTTCGACACCACCGCCACCGTTGAGCGCATCAAGCGTCGTAGAGCGATCTACACGACCTTGGCCTACTTCCAATGCCAACGTACCTGCACCAACTGGTGTAGAATCCGTATCGGCGAACCCTCGGCTGACTACCGAGTGCGTACCAACAAGTCTGTGAACCTTGAACGCATACGAACCGGGATTTGCAGACTCGCTAGCTGTCGCTCTCAACACGCTTTCGTTCGAACTCGTGCTGGCGAAGTTTCGGAAAAACGACGCACTCTCGAAGTTGGAAGCGAGATTCTGAACGGCGAGGAGACGAGCCGAGATATCCAAGTACGCGGTACGCTGAACGTCCAGTTCTTGAATCCGCAACTGTAATCGCTGTACGGGAATCGACTCAAGCTGCATAATCTGCTCGATGTAAGCGGCAGAGTCGATACCCGAGATCAGTCCGCTGGCGCTGAATGTTCCCATAGGAATTCCCCCATTGGGGTCGAACACTTAGCGCACGCCTACCCTGCGGCGCTGCGCGTCATCAATTAGGGTTATCGGCCTTGTCGGGTGTGTAACTCAAATGGTGTTTGAAGAACTATCCGAGCAACGAGAGCACTGCGGACGGTTGATTCGTCGCAATTTGCAGTGTTGCCTGTGTGGATTGGACCAGGATTTGAGCCCTGGTCAATGCGGCGACCTCGGCGGCGATATCCGCGTCGCGAATCACCGATTCCGAAGAAGTGACGTTTTCCAATGCCACCTGCTGGCTGTTGATATTCGTTTCGAGCTGATTCCTTTGAAGGCTGCCCAACCGCCCTCTAAAGACCGCAACCTGGTTGATTGCCTCTTCGAGAATGGTCTGAGCGGAGATGAAGTTGCCCTGCGAAACCTGATTCGTACCACCTGACTTAAGTGTAGAGAGGTAGCCGACCACGGAGTTACCGAGATTTGCGGTGCTGATGCTGTTCAAACCGAGGCTTGTCTGCCCGATGGGAGTCACATCCGCAGTCAATTGGAACGTCGCGCCACCACCTGTAATGTAGAAGCTCGACTGCGATGCGATTTGCGCGAAAGTCGGATCGAGGTAGAGCCT
>JANQHN010000275.1 GCA_028282665.1 Phycisphaerae bacterium
TATTCGAGCCAGTGCTTGGCTACCTTCTCCCAATAGTTGATCTGGATTTCCATTCCTGCGTCCTGTGCGGCCCAAGCACCGTACACCGCAAATTGGGAACACGAATGGTCCCCCCCCAAGCCTTCTATATCGTAACCGTAAAATCCGTCGGATTTCATGGCCCGCACCAGCCACTCAGTATCCCTTTGGAGAAATCGCTTGGCAGTACGCCGCATTTCTTCACTGCCGGCATGCTGTACTAGATGCGCCCACACCCCCGCTCTCATCGCTCGCGAATACGTACCGGGCAGTGGGTGATTGGAAAGATACTCCACTGCTGCCTTGATCGAATCGTCATGCCAAGGTACGCCGGATTTCAATAACGAGTAGGTGGCTAGCGCAGTCACTCCGCCGGCATGATGGCCGGCCATTTCATCTGCAAAGCTGCCGTAGTGTTCGCCGTGTACTTTGATTTGCTGCCCTTTCAGGGAGGTCACCAGTTCTTCGATCGCGGCGTCGACCTTTTCGTCCGTATTTAAATGCGCGATGAGTTGTCCTGCGGCGGGATCCGCACCGATGTAACCAATCGTGACGAAGTAAATCAAGTTGAGGAAGAATACAGCAGGGGAATGTCGTTGCGTTCGACTCATCGTGCGAGTTCCTTTTCCAATAGTCTCCGCAGAGAAGCGCAGCCTGCAATGATCTTACGAACGAGCATAAGGACACTCTATTCTCGGCCTATTATTCCCAGCACTCCTTTCGCCTTTTCTACCTATTGGTCACCAATGCCCGTTTTTCTTTCAGGAAATTCGCATTTTAAGGTCGATCACGGCTTTGTTTCTTCCTGTTCATTCGATCTGAAGAAAATTTGAGAGAGAAGATCTGATCACGAGGGGCAATTCGCTTGGCGCTGGAAAGCGAACAGGCTGGAGTCGACAGTCGCGCAAGTGCGACAACCGTTAACCGATAAACAGTCACACTTCACGTTCTTTGACCAAACTGTCCGATCGATTATACTGAGTTGTCTTGATCGGCTCCGGGAGCAGCCAGGACGGGCCAATCCATCACGCGCCGCAGCGCCGCTTTTTTAACCCCGTGTGGCTTGCCGAGGTCAGTGGACAAATGCAAAGAGAGGAGATGCTGATGTCTACGCACCCCAGTACGGCACCCCGAACGCGACACGAAGTTAATCTTGGTTTCGCCAACGATGCGATCACCGCGGAGGAGCGAAGGATGTGGCGAAGGATACCTTCGCCACTGACAACACGGGTGTATACCCTTGATGAACAGGAACTGTTAACTTGCCATGCAGATGATGTGGGCGAGGGAGGCATGCACCTTCGTGCGCCGGTCGGTTATGGGTTGGCGGTTGGGCAGCGTTACGAAATCCGTTTTGACGACGAACAACCGTTACCCGAGTACAACCACATCAACGGTGAACGTCGTTACGCCACTGTGGTACGCACTGAGGTAAACATCAACGCTACGCCGCACGAAGTGGGCGTTGGGCTTCGGTTTGACAATCCTGTTTTTCTCTGATCAGTCAAGACTCGCGCAGCAAACGCGGCGCCGGCACTGGTCGTAAAATCGGCGTCGGTGTTCTTTAAGGAATGGCTGGCGGGAATCGGTTTGAACCTTTCTGCAATTGGACTGCGGCTTCGACGCACCGGACGAGGCAGCGCGAAATGATCGTGAGCCGTGTCAAAGCCGCGTTCTACGATCATAAAATCGCGTTTCGGGGGAGTTGCGTGGGAATGATCGATGACGAATCGCATGCATGATGGTTATGTGAGCATTTCAAATTGCATAGGACTATAGCAGTTTCAATCCAAACGTAGCGTTCGATGTCGACTTTCCGGTAGTACATGACACGGTGCTGGACGCTGCACTTGGCTAGAGCTTGCTCTAGCTGACAATAATCGTGTGACCTTCGTTCTAATAATTAGGCGGACTAAATACGATGGCGCAGTCCATACAGGAAGCACTCCTACCCAAGTGAACCCGCCGCACGAGGACGATCTAGGAAGAATCCTCGATGCCGGTTATGAATCCGCTGACGCGATTTCAAGCTTGTACGGTCGAATGATTGACGACTTGGCATCGATCGTGTTAAGAGGTAGAGAAAGCAGTTTCGCTCGAACTGATCGATGGTCGTGCGGAACCGAAAAAAGCGGGCATTGACCCTGCAAGGGTGAGGCAGAATAAAAGAAGGCTGCCTTGACGGTCACTGCCGAGCAAAATCAATAGAACTTGAAACAATGGGGGAAGTCTGTGGCTCGCACAGGTTTGGCACACGATAAGCGTTTTCAGGATCACATCACGGGGAAGGGGCATCCGGAAAGGCCGGAACGATTGGTCGCCTTGGACGAGGCATTTCGTGCTTGTGGTTTGATCGAAGCATGCACGCCCATCGAGTTCGAACCTATCGACCTTGCCCATGTGCGTAAGATGCATGTCGACAGCTATATCGATCGCCTTAAAAGTGCCTGCGAGAACGGTCTGACTTACATTGACGTGCCCGATAGTGGCATTTGTCGCGAGAGCTTCGAAATCGCCCGATGTGCTGCCGGTGCGGGCATGAAGGCGGTCGATGAAGTTATGGCAGGAACTATCGACAACGCTTTTTGCGCCGTTCGCCCGCCCGGCCATCACGCCGAGTCCGAGAAATCCATGGGCTTTTGCCTGTTCAATAACATTGCCATCGCCGCGAAGCATTTGCTTGACGAGTATGGTTTAACGCGCGTATTGATCCTCGACTTCGACGTGCATCACGGCAACGGCACGCAACACATGTTTGAGGCGGACCCACGTGTTCTGTTCGTCAGTATCCACGGACACCCCAACGCTCTTTACCCGGGAACGGGTTTTCCCAACGAGCGCGGTGTCGGTGCCGGTGCAGGGCATACCATCAACATCACCATGACTCCGCACAGCAACGACAACGACTACCGCACCGTGTTCGACGATGCCATCATTCCGGAAATCGAACGCTACGCGCCGCAGTTTATTCTCGTTGATGCGGGGTTCGACGCTCATCGCAAAGATCCGCTCGCGCCCATCGATCTGGACACCGAATCATTCGGTTGGATGACGGATTGCCTAACGCAGATGGCGAAACAGCATAGCGACGGCAAGCTCGTCAGCTTCCTCGAAGGCGGTTACCACTTGCAGGCTCTCGCCGAGTCCGCGTCCTTGCACTTGGCACGTTTGCTCGATGCGTAGAACTGCGACGTTCAGATGCAAGATCCATCGCGCTATTCAAAATAGTGCGGTTGAAGGTGTGCCGTCGAGTCGCAGGGTAGCGTCTCGCGATGCGAGGCTTGCCGGAGTCCGGGGTCAACTGGGCGATGGTGTTGTTTGACTGTTTTCCTGTGACGGTTGATTTCGATCCTCTTTGCGCTGATCAGCCTGCGCATGTTCCACACGCTCTCGCAGGAGGAGAAAAATGAACAGTCACAGG
>JANQHN010000319.1 GCA_028282665.1 Phycisphaerae bacterium
AAATCTGCATCGCTTACACCACCGGTAGATTCGATATCGAAAACTGCGTGATCCTAGGCGGCAACAGTCCCGCTCCATCACCGTCATAGCCACGGTAGCGGACGTTGCCGCCTAGGATCACGCAGTTTTCGATATCGAATCTACCGGTGGTGTAAGCGATGCAGATTTCCTGGCCTTTCAGATCGAGGATCGCGCCGTTCCCCGCAATGCGGACGTCTTCGTTTTTGATTTCGAATTCCGCAGTGATGCGGTTAAACGTGCCGCCGATCCACAAACCGCCGGTATATACGACTCCGGTTTGCAGTTCGATGTACTTGTCGTAACCATGGGCGGCAGGGGCGGCGTCGTACATGGCTTTCAGGCTGACACCCGCCGCAGGCGGTACGGCCACGGGCAAGCTGATGAGGGCAAGCAAAACAATGCGCATTTTCTCGTCTCTTTCGAGAATGTGATTAACCACATACACAAGTCGATCAATGTCAATATAGCGAAATGCGCTCTTGCGATCCAGGCTGACACCTCTTGCAATCCTCTCGTGGTCTTGGCGAGTGAGCCCGGAGCCGGTAACTTGCGTGTGTCCAAGTCGCCAACTGCCGGATTGGAGGAAACCGATGCTGACTCGCGCAGTCTTTCCGATTGTGATTGTTTTCGCTTTGATTCTCACGCTCGCGCAAAGCGGTTGTGCCACAACATCGCGCAGGCAAACGAAGCCACCGACCGGGGTATTTGTTCATATCAAATCAGGACCACAGGAGGCTCATTCGTTCTTGATGGGGCTGCGTATGGCGCAGATGATGTCCGAAGATCGGGATGTCCTTGTTTATATCGATGTGCATGGTTTAGAAGTTATCCTCAAAAACGCTCCGGGGCTGGACATGAAACCGTTCGGATCTTCTCAGGCCATGATTCGGGATTTGGTGTCGCGTGGTGTCCCTGTGTATGCCTGTCCGGGTTGTCTTAAAGCTCTGGGCAAAAAACCCGAAGACTTGATGCCCGGAATTCAGATTGCGCAAAAGCCCGCTTTCTTCAAATTCACTGACGGCCGAATTCTCACATTTGATTATTGATCGCATCAATGCAATCTCTTGAAAAGCTATCCCTAAACCTCCCTGCTCCGGCGGGGAGGGACCGGGGACGTTACCTTTTGCTTCCCATGCCGCAATATTCACTTCATAAGACCAGGGTATTTGGACAAAGTTACTACAATCTTTTTGGTGGAATGCAAGAGTCCGTTTACCTCGAGAACGTTTATAACGATGAAAAGAGGCTGTCATGACGGAACTTAAGACCAAGAAGAACAATCAGGACGTCGAGCAGTTCATCGATGCAGTAGATGAAAAGCGCAAGGACGATTGCAAAGCGGTCTTGAAGATGATGGAGGAGGTTACCGGCGCGAAACCCGCCATGTGGGGCCCCAGCATCGTGGGCTTTGGCAGCTATCACTATAAGTACCAAAGCGGGCGGGAAGGCGACTGGTTTTTGACCGGATTCTCGCCGCGCAAACAGAATCTTACGCTCTATATCATGCCGGGATTCGAAAAATACCCCACGCTTATGAAAAAGCTCGGCAAGTTCAAAACCGGCAAGAGCTGTCTCTACATCAAGAAGCTGGAAGACGTGGATATGAAAGCGCTTCGCCAACTGGTGAAGGAATCAGTCGCCCATCTAAAAAAAAACGGAAAAGAAATAGCGAATCTATGGTCGAACTGAGTAGGCCTTTGGGAGTCATGCAGTGATTAAGGGCGTGCACACAATGTTTTATACGGATAAGCCGGAGGAGTTGCGGGCGTTCATTCGCGACAAGTTGGGATTTCCTTGCATAGATGTGGGGGAGGGATGGCTTATCTTCGATTTGCCGGAAGCTGACATGGGCTGTCACCCTGTCGAGCCGGGAAAAGGCAAGCCAAACGGTACACACGACATTTCCTTCTATTGCGATGACATCCGGCAGACCGTCGACGAATTGAAATCGCGCGGTGTCGAATTTACCGAGGGCATTGCCGATCAGGGCTTCGGACTAGTGACGCGATTCAAAGTGCCGGGCGATTTTACCGTTCAGCTATATCAGCCGCAGTACCAAAAATAGGTTTGCCTGCCGACGGCGGTCAATCAAAAAACATTCAGTCGTCCCGGCAACGATACCGCAGGCCATACTGGATGTAGATCCACATTCCAGCCGACGAAGATGGTGTGTAAGGTAGTGTGTTGGGATGCTGTTTGTGCGCTTCCGGCGGCGCGAACGCGCAACAATCTCTTCAGGCTTTCGAAATTTGGAGAAGTCACTAATGTACCGATTTTCTCAATTCGAGTCCACGGCGCTGATGGTGCTGGCAGTCGCGGGGCTCTTACTGCTGGCGGGTGTTGTAAGCACGTCCTGCAGCCTGTCCACCGGCAATCCGAATGCGCTAGTGAACGACAACATAGTGAACAGTAACACAAATGATAACGCCGCCGATGGTGACCGTGATAACGATGGCGGTGCTTTCGCGGCCAAGCAGTGGGAATTGACTGATCGGGTCGCCGGCGCTCAGCTTTCCAGCCACAATCGTCGGTGGTGCGTGGCTTGGTTGTTGCTGGACAGCATGCGTTACGCGGAGCAGCGAGAAGACTTGGACGGTATAATCGTTTCGTCCGCAAGGGGCGGACGCATGGTGTTGCTTTATTCCGGTGAACGGCCGATGGTCGAAAACTGGGGGCAGGACCAGCGAATCGGGGTCGACTACCCGCAGATCGAACTGGTTTCCGAATCGCCGGGTCGTATTGTGTACGATATGCCGTCTGAAACACAAGTCTTCTTGCGGACCGATGAGCCGGTTGAGAATTTTGTGCTGGTGCCGGAGGAGTACGAGAACACCTACGAAGAGCTTATCTGGCATCCGGAATTGGTTGAGAAAGTGGCGATGGGCGAAGTATTGCGTGCCATTCAGTTGCAACAGGTGAACTACTGGTATCAGGACTCAGCGGAAGCGGAGTTGCGTTTTGAGGATCGTAC
>JANQHN010000393.1 GCA_028282665.1 Phycisphaerae bacterium
AGGTGAGCCGGTTAAGGCGGGTCAATGGCCGAAACTCGGAAAGTGCCTTGCGCGTCCAATTTGTAAGCTCGCGCCCAACTTTCATCGAGCGAGACGGGCAGTTCGCCATCATCACCTGCGATTTCAGCACAAAGACTGCGGATTAGCGATTCGAGCGCCTCCGACTGGGCAACGGTCATACGCTCGCCGAATCCGCTTTGGGCAATTTCGATGCGAACTTGTCCGGGCTTATCCGCAAGGGGCGATTGTCGCACCCATCGAGAAAGGCGATGAATTCGCCCGCCGAAATCGATAAGGAAGTGCGCGTTGTCGCGGTCCAGGTTGGCAGAGAGCAAAGCGCCGGTTGACGCAGGCATTTCCCTCGCATCCACGGAAATGCCGAACCAGCGCTCCGGATTAACTGCAGTCTTATCGACAACAATCGACCGAGCATACGCGAGCATATCTTGGGGGGCGGCGGACTCGACACCACCATTCGTGGGGTCCATCAAGGACAGAAGCCCGGTTGCGACGGTCATCGAAATGACCAGAGCAGTGAGCGTTTTGACCATCCTTGATTGCTGCGGCATCGACCTTGAACCGGAAGGGAGCCAACAAAACGGGTTGTGCCTAACCCGCTTTGATCTTAGTTCTACAACAGTCATCGGCTTGTGGCAAAGATTTTCTTTCACCAATCTGTGAAATGTCTTCACGCCAAAAAGTGATTGATGATAAACAGGTATTTATGTGATTCTATTTGCCCGCGTAGTCGATGATGCGTGCGATTTCCCTGCGTAGGTCGGCACGGTGAACGATGCGATCCACGAATCCGTGCTCCAACATGAACTCTGCCGTTTGAAAGCCTTCGGGCAGTTCTTCGTTGATTGTGTTCGCGATGACACGCGGACCGGCAAACCCGATCATCGCGCCCGGTTCGGCGATGATGATATCGCCCAAGCTTGCGAAACTCGCAGCTACGCCGGCAGTGGTCGGATCGGTCGCGACTACAACATATAGTCCCTTCATGTCATCGAGCTTGCCGACTGCCGCAGAAGTCTTTGCCATTTGCATCAAAGAAAGCATGCCCTCCTGCATTCGCGCACCGCCCGACGCCGTTACGGCAATAAACGGCAAATTCTCCTCGGCAGCAACTTCCATTGCCCTTGTGATTTTCTCACCGACCACTTGCCCCATGGACGCCATGATGAATGACGGGTTCATCACAGTCAGCACCACACGACGACCTCGGACGTACGCCCTCCCAACAACCACGCCCTCCTTTTCGCCGGTCTTCTCCTGTTCGCGCTTCACGCGTTCCGTATACGGAATGCGGTCTTTGAAGCTGAGGGGATCTTGAGGTGTGATGTCGGCGGCGAATTCCTCAAAAGAATCCGGATCGACGAGTTGGGCGATCCGAGTGCGCGCATCGACTCGGCGGTGATGGTCGCATTCCGGACAAACGTGCAGGTTTTCCGCCACTTCCTTCTCATACACCATGTGCCCGCATTTGGTGCATCTGGTCCAAAGTCCTGCCGGAACGCCGGTTTTTTCCATCGCGGTCATGTCTTTAATATCCAGATCTCGACGGCGAAGCGACACATTACGGAATCGCCTGCCGGCCTTTATTGGGTTATCTTGCCTAGGCCATACCTGGGAACATTGTAAGAGGAAGTCCAAAGTCGGGTACCCCCTCGACAAGCTTTGGAAGGCAAGTGGCGTCGAGTCCTCGCTCAATCGGGCCAGATTCGGTTCCGGCGCTAACCTCAAACCGCTTGAACCGCTCTGCCAATCCGCTCAATCTTCGTCATGGCAGCGCCGGGATCGGCTTTACCGAATACCGCCGAGCCCGCCACTAGCAGATCCGCTCCCGCCTGCACAGCCCGCTCCACCGTGTCCACATCGATCCCTCCGTCAATCTGCACCCGTTGATCCGGTCGCATGCGGTCGCGCAGTTGTCGCACCTTTGGCAAGACGCCCTCAATGAAGGACTGCCCGCCGAAGCCCGGCCAGACACTCATGACCAGCACCATCTCGACCCTATCCAAAATCGCCTCGATTGCGCTCACCTCTGTGTCCGGATTGATCGAAACGCCCGCCGTCGCTCCCAATTCGTGTACGCAATCCACAAGCTCGACCAGATCGTCGCGAATGATATCCGGTGTTTTTCCACTACCGCTTGCGACTTCTGCGTGAAAAGTGATGTGGTCTGCGCCGGCTTTGACAAATGGTTCGGCGTACGTTTGGGGGTCGCTGATCATCAGATGGACATCGAGGAACAGGCTCGTTGCCTGGCGAATGGATCTCGTCACCGGTACGCCGAAACTGATATTCGGAACGAAATGGCCGTCCATAATGTCCAAGTGCAGGATTTCACAGCCCACATCCTCAACGATCCGCATGTCGCGCTCAAGATTCGCGAAATTGGCGGACAGCAAGGAGGGGGCCACACGAACTACTGGATTGCTCAGTGGGGTGTTCTTCACTTGTTGGATCTCGCAGGTCGCGATGCTTGCGGTCGGACTAACGCAAGAGTGCTCGGATCGCGTGTGCTGTGACTACAAAAATTCTCACGGCTTGCCGCTGCGGTTCAGGCCGTGCCAGTCATCCGTGCTGCGATTGACGGTGCGTTTGGCTGAAACCGACCGCATCGGATGCAGTCACCGTTAGAAGCAGCGGCCTTGAGGGACGATCGAGGTCGTCGGTCAGGCGTTGTCGATGACCTTCATGGTGACGAATTCCTTGCCTTCGAGGAATTCGAGCGACGCTCCACCACCGGTGGAAATGTGGGTCATTTTGTCCGACAGGCCCGCTTTGTCGATCGCCGCCGCGCTATCGCCGCCGCCGATGATCGTCGCCGTGCCGCCTGCGGTCGCTTGAGCCATCGCCTCTGCAATCGCCATTGTACCGCGGTCGAAGGGCGGAGTCTCGAAGACGCCCATCGGACCATTCCAAACAACCGTTTTCGCGGACGTGATGATCGACTTGTATTCACCGATCGTCGCCGGACCTATATCCAGCCCCATCATGCCCTCGGGAATCGCACCATCACAAGTTTGCGCCGCGGCTTCCGGTGCGATTTCGCCAGCTGCCACCGAGTCCATCGGGAGTTTCAGTTTGTCGCCAGCGTCAACTCTAAGTTTTTTAGCAGTGTCGTAAAGATCGGGTTCCACCAAACTATTGCCAACATCCACGCCTTCAGCCGAAAGGAATGTGTACGCCATCGCTCCGCCAATCACAATGGTGTCGCATTTGCTTAGCAACGACTCGATCACGCCCAGCTTATCCGACACTTTCGCTCCACCCAACACGCACACAAAAGGTCTTTTAGGGTTGGCGACCGCTTCACCGAGGAATTCCAATTCCTTACGTACGAGATAGCCAACTACGCGAGGTTTACCTTCCATCATCGCGGGCACGGTGTACATGCTCGCGTTGTCGCGGTGGCAAGTACCGAAAGCGTCATTGACATACACATCACCCAAGCCCGCAATTTCAGCGGCGAAATCATCTTTCGTTTTTCGAAGCGCAGGATCGCCTTTCGCTTTTTTGTCTTTAATGGTTTCGGCAGGGTGAAAGCGCAGATTCTCAAGCAGCAACACATCGCCCTGCCCCATCGAAGCCACCGCCGACTTCACGCTCTGGCCAACGCAATCGTTGAGCAGCTTCACCTCCTTGCCGATCAACTCACTCATGCGTTTTGCAGCGGGAGCGAGGGTGAACTTCTCGCGGTCTTCAGGGCCGCCATCCTTGGGGCGACCGAGGTGACTCATCAGAATCAGCGAGCCACCATCTGCGAGGAGTTTCTTGACGGTGGGCAGGGCAGATTGAATACGGCGGTCGTCGGTAATCGCACCGCTCTTGTCCAACGGAACATTCAGATCGAGACGAACAAGCACTTTCTTACCGGATACGTTGATGTCGTCGATTGTCTTCTTCATCAATGGTTCCTTCACCAAACAGGTAGGGCGGGTTCCACCCGCCGCCGCAGATGAGCCCCGCCCTGTGATTCCAATTCCGTCTTCCAGGCGCCGATCGGCACGGCCGACACCACTGTTTCCATTAGCGATTTGGTTTAACCAGTCAAATCTTCGGTAGATCGTCGCCACTCCAAATCACCGGGCTTACGCCCCGGTGCATCTAATGATGCGCTACAAAAGAGTAGTGGCACCATTACAGGAACGGGAAACGGCAATCAACAATCCGCGCCAATACGGATGATCTCTCTACATCGTCGCCATCTTCTTGATCAGGTCGACCGTACGCACCGAGTAGCCCCACTCGTTGTCGTACCATGAAACAACCTTCGCCAGTTTTCCGCCGTCTGCGGGCATTGTCATCGTGCTGAGCGAATCGAAAATAGAGCTGTGCGAATTACCGATGATGTCGCTACTGACGATCGGATCAGTGCAAAACTCCAAGACGCCCTTGAGCGGGCCATTCGCTGCCGCCTGCATGGCGTTATTGATGTCGGTCGCCGTCACCGACTTATTAAGCGCCACCGTCAGGTCCACGATCGAGCCATTGACTACCGGTACACGAAGGGCGAAGCCATTGAGTTTGCC
>JANQHN010000427.1 GCA_028282665.1 Phycisphaerae bacterium
GATGCGTCCCACGATTAGTTCTCGTCCTTGTCTTCAGCTTTGTCCAATAGGGAATCAAGTACGCTACGATCAACATTCGTTTGCGGCTTGGGTCTTTTCGGTTCGAAGAGGGGGTCGATCTTCGTGGATGTGGCTTCTTCCGCTGCCGGATTCTCCGTATCCTGCGCAGTCTCGGCCGATGCTTCCTTTCCGGTCAGCGCATCGATGAGTTTCTTCGAAGCTTCTTCCACTGCCTGATCCGTTGTCGCAGCGGGAATCTCCTCATTGGGAGCGATGGGCTCCGGTCTGCGTTCCGCCGCCGCTACTAATGAATCCACCACGTCCAGCTGTTGTTTGGAAGTGGCGGTCGAAAGGAATTCCGGCACCGCGCCACCCAACATCGCACCGTACGTTTTTACTCTTGCTGCCTGGGCCTCTTCGACGATTTTAAGGAAGAAATCCTCCAGTTTGGTGCGCGGGTGCGAGACTTCCAGGATGTTTTTCTGTTCGAGTCTGTCGACTAGCTCGCGAATACGCTGAACCGTTTCGTCCGTTACCGTCGGTACGGTAATTTGCGTCACCTCGCGATTTTTGAGTAGCTCACTGACGTCGCCCGCGGCGCGTTGCTGTCCACCGTACAGAATGTTGACGCGATCACTAACATCTTCCACATCCGCGAGCACGTGACTGGATAGGAGGATTGTCTTTCCTTTCTTGCCGAGTTCGCGGATCACGTCCTTGATTTGTCTTGTGCCAATCGGATCCAAACCCGCGGTCGGTTCGTCTAGAATCAAAAATTCCGGATCGTTGATCAGCGCCTGGGCAAGGCCGATGCGCCTCGCCATGCCTTTGCTGTATTCGCCCAATCGGCGTTTCGCTTCGTGACGCAGTCCGACCATATCCAACAGTTTTTCCGTGCGTTCTTTACGAATGCGTGTAGGCAGCCTGAACAGGCGACCGTAATAATCAAGCGTTTCGTGGGCGACGAGAAAAGGGTAAAGATACGTTTCTTCAGGAAGGAAGCCGATGCGCGATTTAACAGAGACATCCGTCGGCGCCTTGCCGAATACGGAGATCCTGCCTCGGCTTGGATACAGCAATCCGAGCAGCATTTTGATGGTCGTGCTTTTGCCCGAACCGTTTGGGCCAAGCAGGCCGAAAACCTCGCCCGGGTAAATTTCCATGCTCAAATCTTTGACCGCCTCCACTTTCGGACGCCGCCAAAAATCCTTGAACGTTTTGCACAAGCCGGCGGTCTGGACCACCGGGAGTATCTTCTTAGCCATCAATTACGCTCGTTGAATTACTGCTAACTCTCGAACACGCCCACGGGAACATGGTGATTTTCGTAGATACCGCTGGTGATATCCTCCTCCGTTTCCCGCCGTTTACGCATCTCTTCGATGCGATCCAGATCCTGGTCGGGAGAAATCTGAATGCGAATCTGAGCCAGGCCGAAAGGACGGTAGATCTTCGTAATCGTGTTGTCCGTCAGGATTTTCTCCCGCGCTTCCTCCCACAATCTGGCGATCAGCAGTCTGGGATTGCGCTCATACTCGGGTATCAATGTCTGATACAACTCCAGATCAGCCTTAATCTGTCCCACAATCCGCGAATAGACCGATTGTGCGCGCTTGACGCGCTCGCCCGCGACCCCCTCGACCTTTGTGAGCAGCAATCGGTCCATCTCCGTCCGCAAAGCGGCTAACCGTTGTTCATCGCCTGTAAGTTCTGCTTCATCCAGCGATGCGAAAACCTTTTCGAGCTCACGGTAGGGGGCGCCCGCGACCTCGTTAAGGCTCTTTTCCTTGTCCTGCTGCGCTTGGCGGATTTTCGTCTGTTTCTGGTTCTCCGCCTGCTGCGTTTCATTGAATGCGCCGCGAACCTGAATGGGCGGCGTAAACTCACTCATCTCTACGGATTCGACGACCAAACCACTGTTAATTGCACGAAGTCGTTCGTTGATCTCTCGCTTCATGTTCATCTGCGTATCGGAGACTTTCGTGCGAATGATCTCCTCCGCGGTCATCGTGCTGGCGACATGCACGCCGCTTGTTTCGACGATTGTGCGGATCAACTCTTCCGCCGCGACCATCTTCTCGCCGTTGTGGATGTTGCTGACATAGTCAGCGGCATCTTCAAATCCATAGATAATACGCCACTGCACGTGGACCAATCCCTGATCGGAGGTCAGCAACGCACCGTCAGTAACCGGATTCAACCCACGTCTGAGTGAACGGGAGATGTTGTCCAGTGGGCGCCCTTCCTCGTTTGGCGTGCGGAAAAAATTGTGGCTGTTGATGACGATCTCGCTCGCCTTGCGCGTCGGTACGCGAATGATCTCTTCATAAGGGAAGGGGAAAGCGGTGACGCGACCTGCATCATACACATCGCCAATCAAGGCACCCAGGCGGAGACGAAGCGCTTGCTCGTGGCTCTCGATGCAAGTGACATTTGAAAAAAGGTACAAAAACAGAAGCACGATCATGATGCCCTTGAGGATACGGAAGCTGACCCGCAGCGCATCCGAGAGCGCCTGGTTGACAGCGTCCAGCGGCTCCTCCTCAATCATCAGATCGCGATGTGCGTGTTCGTCATGCGTTTGATGCATCGCGCTTAGCCTCCCTGAGTATTCGAAGCAGCCGGCCCTGATGCGGTGTCGACGCTGCCTTCCACGTCCTCGTCGAAGTGCGTAAGGCCGTCAAGTTGCGGCACGCGGTCACGCATTTCCTGGCTGAATACGTTTAGCGGCGAATTTTCGTCTTCCGTCGACAAAATGATGGTAGAACGATTCTTGAGCGCCTGTTGCGCCGTACGCAGCTTGTCCAGGAAGATGCGAAGCTGTGGGTATTGGTCAAACTCTTTGTAGTATTCGCCGACTTTACGCTGTGCTTCGTTAGTGATTTCGGCGACTTTCCGCTGGGCGGCGGCGAGAATCCGGGCTTCCGTTGCCTTTGCTTCGGCAATGATCTTGCGCGCTCGCGCATTGCCTTCGGCAACAAACTTTTGCGCCTTCTTCTCTTCGTTTGATTTCATCTGTGTGAAGATCGACGTTGTGACCGACTCCGGCAGGCCTAGTTTTTTGATGCCGAATGCAACAATCTCAATACCATATGCGTCGCTGACTTCCACCTGTACCGCTTGCATCATCTCCTGTTCGATTTCATCGAGTGCCCTGACATTCGGGTTGGTGCTGATGAACTCTTCCAGGGAGCGACTACCGGTTACCGCTTGTTTGTGCGTGATAATTGAGGTACGCAGCTTTTTGGCGCCATTCTCCACATCGTCCGGAAAACGTTGCAGGAATTTCGCGGGGTCTTTGATCTGCCAGAGTGTATACGTCGTCAGCAGAATGTTCCGGCCATCACGCGTACGCGATTCCTCAGCTTTGTCCTCGAGAATGCGCGTGCGTTTGTCGTATTTGACGACTTTCTCGATGGGTTCGGGATACTTGAAGTACAGGCCCGGTTTATCAATCGGCTCGCCATGCGGTTTACCCCACCGCAGCTTAATGGCCGTCTCGGTGAACCGCACCTGATACGAGCACAGGTACAACGCCAAGATGGCAAACAGAAACAATCCTGCGAGCTTCGTTCCAATATTTTTCATCAGCCTGGGTCTCCCAATGATCCCTTCAGCAGTTTTTGATGCCTTGCGATTTGTCCGACCGATTGCTGTTTGTCGGGTCGGTCAAAGACTGGGTCGCTACACCCGACTGGGCTTTTTTCAAAACGTTATTGTTTGTCTAATTCTTCCTGGATGGTGTTTTTCAAAACGCGGTCCAACCCTTCCTGCGAACGGTCCTGGTACTCAATAATGACGGAATTGGTATCGCCGACGATGATGTACTTCCGAACGTTGCGCAAGTCGTAGTAAATATCCATTTCTTTACGTGCGCGATACAGCACCGGTGATGCCCGCCATGCGATAAGCTCCGCACCAAATGTCAGCGTTTTGCTGATCGCGTTGCTGATACGCATGCTACGGTCAGCCCAGGCTTCCGAGATCATTTCCGCCGCTTCCCCACCCAATGGTGGCAAACCGGAGATTTGATCTTCCAAAAGAAGCCGATCGACTTCGAACTGGGCGGCAGCGAGCGCTTTTTGATCTACCTCTTCCTGACTTTCGAGCGAATCGCGGCGTTGAATGGCTTCGTCAAGCAACATAGCTCGTTCTACCGAACCCGCTGTCGCTGTTAACACTCGATGCGCTTCGCCTTTCGCGTTGTTGATTGTCGCTCCCATACCAAGTTCGGCGGAGATGACACCTTGAAACGCTTTAGCCACTTCGTTGTCCGGGGGGGGATGCGCGCCTCGAATGCCGACAAATACCAGTTCAATGCCGAGGTCCAGTTCATCCAGGCTTTCCTGAAACCGAGTACGAAGCTGCTTATTGAAATCTTTTCGCCCCGGACCTATCAACTGATCAAGATCCACGCCGGCGGCAAAATCGGATACGAGCTGGTAGACCACATCCTCCATCACCCGCTCGGGATTCTCGTAGCGGAAAAGGTAGGATTTGATGTTCTTGATCCGGTATTCGATAGGAATAGATACCATCACAACACTGACCGCGACGCTTTGGCCCACGTCGGTGACCGCGGCGAGTTCGTTCGGTTTGTTGGAGGGGTTCCCCTCTTCGGGGTTGGGTGATGCGACAAGGATCATCAATTCGGGCACAAGCTTGTGCGACTTTGTCCAGAGGATGGCTTCATCCTCGCTTTCCATTCCAAATCTCATGGCTTCACCTACCACGATTTCATTCACTTCTTCAACCGGAGCGCGGTAAACGACATCAACCGGATAAGGCATTTTGAAGTGGATGCCTGGATTGAGTACGGCGGGTTCATCCCAAGGTTCACCAAACCGCAATACAACCGCCCGTTCGCCGGGACCGACGACCACCACACAAGTCAAGGCCATGATGATCAGGATGGTCACTACGCATAGTGGCAAGAGCCATCGTTGGAGAAATACGTAAAACCACGTGCGGCTGACTTCGAAGCCGAACTGGTAGTTAATCGCATCGGCGATAGACTTGGCGAAGCTGCCGGGTTCCATGACCAACGTGAGGAGGCGGCTGTCGAAGGAGGGTCTGGGAATAAAAGCCGTTCGTCTGGGGCGGTAAAAGTCAAGGATGAAGTTGATTGCGAATTCGATGCCAACGATGACGAGCATCAAACGGATGATGATCGCCGCAAGCGGTTCCATCCAAGGTGCGCCGCGCTGTGACAACGAAGTCCAACCCAGCGCGACGACGAGTAAGAGGCACGCCAGCGCGACTGCTGACATACACGCGGCTCCGGCGTGCAACAACTGCCAATCCCGAATCTTCGACCACGCCCTCGTGACCCATCCGTATAAAAATGCGGCAAGTCCCGCAAAAATGACGAAGATCGCCATCTTCTGCGGTTCTTTGGTTATCAGCATGCCGCCTTCGTCGAAGGCGGTCGTGTAAGACCATCCCCAGCCAAAAAACTCCCAGAAAAAAATGCCCAACGACACAGTGAGCGTCGTGACAGGCATAATGTACTTAACTAAGTTGACGAGTTTGTTGCGCTCGATCGCGAGTTCTTCGCCTGCATCCTCGAAGATGGCGCTTGCAGCGCCACCCTCCTGAGCCCGCTGCAGTTCTTTGGTTTCGAACTCTTCTGCACGCACTCGCCTTAGCTGTTTGAGCACCAGGTACAGGGCGATCCAGAT
>JANQHN010000164.1 GCA_028282665.1 Phycisphaerae bacterium
CTGTTGCGTGCGAAGGCGTTTTCAATCGCCACGAAGACGTCTACCGCAGCGCCTTGGTAGGTCCCGGACCACAAGGATCGCAAACACCTGTCATCATCATTGAACCGGAAGCGGCCAAACTACCCCGCACCGGTAATTCGGTTGCACAATTTCGCGATCGAATGCTCAAACTCGCCAAAACAAACCCGGTGACAGAACGCATCGAGCAGGTACTGTTTCACCCTTCGCTGCCGGTGGATGTACGACACAATGCCAAAATAGACCGCGAGAAATTGCGAGCTTGGGCAGCGGAGCAACTCTCATGAAAGCGATCATCACGGGCGGTGGAGGCTTTATCGGATCGCACATAGCGCGTTTGCTGAAATCGCAAAGCCATGAGGTGACCGCACTGGGGCGGCGCCATTACCCCGACCTCGAAGCACAAGGCATAGCCTGCGTCCGCGCAGACATCCGCGACCGTGACGCCCTTACCCAAGCGTTCGCGGGTCACGATGTCGTTTTTCACGTGGCCGCCCTTGCGATGATTTGGGGACCGAAACGCACGTTCCGGGAAATTAACGTTGAGGGCACTCGATCGGTCATTCATGCCTGCCGCGCGGCAAGCGTGCGTAAGCTTATCTTTACCAGTTCGCCCAGTGTGATGTTTGGCGTGGACGGCCGATTCATCCCGACACCAGATCAACCGTTTCCCTCCCGGCATCTCGCCCACTACCCGAGTACTAAGGCGATTGCGGAGCAAATAGTCCAGGAAGCAACCGATGACGAACTGCTCACCGTTTCGCTCAGACCTCATTTGGTCTGGGGTCCGGGCGATCCACATTTGATCCCCAGGGCGCTCGATCGTGCAAGAGCAGGCCAACTTATCCAAGTGGGCGATGGTACAAACCTGGTGGACGTGACATACATTGTAAATGTCGCCCACGCCCACGTGAAAGCAGCTGAGGCTTTGGAGCCGGGAGCACCATGCGTGGGTCAGGGATACTTCATTAGTCAAGGGGAGCCGGTAAATCTGTGGTCTTGGCTTGGCCGTGTGGTTGAAACGGTCGGCGCTCCGCCGGTGAATCGTCAAATGTCGTACAAAGCGGCGTACCGACGTGGGGCGCTGCTCGAAACAATGCAAGCAATTACAGGATATCCTCGGGAACCAGTCATGACCAGATTTCTAGCTGCACAACTCTCTCACGACCATTATTTTGACATTGAACCCGCCCAAAAAGATCTAGGCTATGAGGTGATCGTCGGAATGGAAGAAGGACTCGCTGAAACCGTTGAATGCCTAAAAACGCATGTTCTGAGCAAATAGGCCGAATCTTGGCTGCTCCTTAGGTGGTTACATTTGCTTCAAAGAGCCCGGATTGTCGAAAGTTCCATTCGCTCGAATTTCTGCTAAGATTTTGCGGCTCGGCGGTCTGTGGAGGATCGCCGTCTCCGTAGAGGTAGATTCGCCACCTGCCGGAAAGTTAATATCGTGCGTGACGAAGACCGTATCGTGATCACCGGAGTGGGACTGACATCTCCGATCGGGGATGATCTAGATTCTTTCCGCCGCAAGCTTTTGTCGTGCCTATCCGGCGTAACCCGGACGGAAACACGTTATATGGAAGGGGTGCTAGCGGGTCTGTGTCAATTTGATGACAGCAAGCACCAGGGTCGAAAAGAACGACGCCGCGGTACGCGTGCGGGCTCGATCGCGATCTACTGTGCGGCTGAGGCGATTCAAAACAGCGGTGCCTACCTCAAAGACCGCGATCGCTCGCGGGTCGGTGTATTCCTGGGCATCACCGAACATGGCACGGTCGAAACGGAAAACGAAATCGCCCTGATTAAGGAATACGATTACGATACCAGCTATTGGTCGCACCACCACAATCCCCGCACGGTAGCGAACAATCCGGCGGGTGAGGTGACGATCAAGCTGGATATTCAAGGACCTCATTATACGATTGGAGCAGCTTGTGCTGCCGGAAATGCGGGTCTGATCCAGGGCGTTCATATGTTGCGACTGGGCGAAGTGGATCTGGCACTTGCGGGTGGCGTATCGGAAGCGACCGGCTCGTTTGGCATTTTCGCTTCATTCAAGAGTGAAAACGCCCTCGCGTGGCATGAAGATCCCACCAAGGCAAGCAGACCTTTCGACAAATCGCGGAACGGCATCGTCGTTTCGGAGGGTGGATGTGTGTACGTCCTTGAACGTTTGCCCGACGCCATTGAGCGAAAAGCGACCATCCTGGGCGAAATCGTGGGTTATGCCATGAATTCCGACGCTTCGGACCCCGTATTACCCAATCCGCATCGGCTGACGCAGTGCATGCATCTCGCCCTGGATCGCGCGGGCATTGAACCTGGTAACGTGGATATCATCAGCACGCACGCCACCGCAACGGAGATGGGCGATATTCAGGAGGTAATCGCCCTCAAGGAGGTGTTCGCGGGGTGCGATTCGGTATACATTAACAATACTAAAAGCTATATCGGCCATGCGATGGGTGCAGCGGGTGCCTTGGAACTCGCGGGAAATCTCCCCGCATTCCAGGATCGTATTGTGCACCCGACCATCAACGTTGATGAACTTGATCCGCAATGTGAGATCGCGAACCTAGTGATCAATGAGCCGCGGCCTGTGGACCGCGTGGATTACATACTCAATAACTCGTTCGGCATGTTGGGAACCAACTCGGCTGTCATCGTGAAACGGTGGGGCGCGTAGTTTTTTCCGGGCGAGATTTGTTACGAACGGACAATACTGAGGACGAGATGGCAGACGAAAAGGTAAAGGGTATCGTACTCGACATCATCGCAACGGTCGCGCCTGACGCGGACATTTCAGACGTGGATCCGGCGAAGCGACTTCGTGATCAACTCGATTTGGATTCCATGGACTTCCTTGACATCGTGATGGAACTACGCAAACGGTATAAAGTCGAGGTCCCCAAAGAGGACTACCCACGCCTCGAGTCACTCGACAGCTGTGCGGAATACCTCGGTCCAAAACTCGAAGCGCATTTGACGTCGTAGATGACTGTCTGAGAGTGGCATGGATTGCACGAGGCGGCAAGCCAGCGAAAGCATCCTCGTCATCCGGCCTGGATTCCCGCTTTCGTGGGAATGTTGCCCACTACCCTCTCGGCGAGTTGAAATCGGCCTGTTTCTTTCCGTATGAAATACGACGCGGTCATCATCGGTGCGGGTATGTCGGGACTGTCAGCCGGCATACGGCTCGCCTACTTTGACAAGCGCGTCCTCATTCTTGAACGGCATTACGCTTACGGCGGATTGAATTCCTACTACACGCTCGGCGGACGGCAGTACGACGTCGGCCTGCATGCACTTACCAACTACACTCCGCCTGGACATCGCGGCGGACAACCGCTAAACCGCATCCTGCGACAACTACGTTTATCCCGCGAAGAACTGAAGCTGCATCCACAGAAGTACTCCGAAGTGCGGTTTCCTGGACGCACACTGCGATTCACCAACGATGTTGCGGATTTTATCGAAAGCGTCGCCACAGCGTTTCCTAAGGAAGCAGGTGGATTTTACAAAGTGGTGGAAGATGTGCTTTCTCGAGAATACGTGTTGGACGGTGAGGATGGTGAATCTTCCGCACGGGCATATCTGCGATCGTTCCTCAACGATGAAATCCTGATCGACATGATCCTCTGTCCAGTCATGTATTATGGCAGCCCCACGCCCCATGACATGCCTCTCGGTCAGTTTGTCGTGATGTTCCGTAGCGTCTATTGCGAGGGATTCGCCCGCCCGGAAGGCGGTGTGCGGACAATCATCAAAGTGCTAGTCAAAAAGTACCGCTCGCTGGGTGGAAAACTGCGGATGCGCTGCGGCGTAGAGCGTATCCATCATGATGGGCATCGCGTTACTTCAATCGAACTGGACGACGGCGAACACGTGGAGGCGGACTTGGTGCTCTCTTCGGCTGGCTTCGATGAAACGATGGCGCTATGTGCTGGTGAGGCGAATTCAACCGGAACCGTAGCAGGCGTTTCAACAGAAGACCGACTTTCGTTTTTGGAATCGGTGAGCATCGTAAATGTCGAGCCATCGGCGTTCGGCATCATGCCGACGATCGTCTTTTATAACACCGAAGATCGATTCACTTACGCCCGTCCGGATGGTGCGTACGACCTTTCTAGCGGCGTGTTATGCATGCCGGGCAACTTCACGGGCGCCGCTCTGCCGGAAGGCATCGTCCGCGTTACCAACCTAGCCAATTACGATCGCTGGCGGACAATGTCACCTGCTGAGTACGCCGTCCGCAAAAACGAATGGGCGGACAAAGCTTCCGAAATCGTTGCCGGGATGTTCCCTGATTTCCGCCCACACGTGATCGAGCGGGACGTGTTTTCGCCCACCACCATCGAACGTTATACGGGGCATTTGGGCGGAGCGGTGTATGGTTCGCCACGCAAAATACATTCCGGCCGCACACCGCTGGCGAATCTCGCCATCTGCGGGACCGATCAGGGTTTTTTAGGTATCGTCGGCGCGATGCTTAGTGGAATCCTGATCGCGAACGCATATGGGATGGAATAGAGATTAGCTATCAGTCGCCGGCAATCAGATAGCAAAATAGCGACAGCAACTCCTCGCATTACTGGCTTTTCATCGGCATTCAGCCGACCAATCGATTCACGGAATGGACTGTGATTATGTTTCGTTGCAACTCAGTTATCACAATGTCAGTCCTAATCGGGTCTATGTGCGCGGCTGGTCTATCAGGCTGCTCGCGTGACGACGAGCCCATCAGCGTTAACGTCAATATCGCTACGGATAAAGCACCTGCGGAATTCTGGCGGGTACATACGGCCGTTGTGGACAAAGCTGTAAGCTTCGCCGAGATCGGGGCCGTCTATACTGGTGCCGACGAGTTTCAGTCTTTGCGAGATATGATCGACAAACATGCCACGGTGCGAGAGGACGTTGTTTCGGGAATAAATGAGCGATCCCACGATCAAAATGGCGACCTCTGTTTGATGCTGCTCACACTCGCTAACGAGGGCAAAACGTATCCTGAGTTGACTCCTTTTCTCGATCACATGCTGAACGGCCAAAATCACCTGATCCCGGCCATGCGACTGGCGAAGTACTACAAAATTCCAAACCTCAAGCCTCGGCTGCAGGAGTTCATTTACGCGGGAACCGATGAAAGCCACTACGTGGTAGGGCAAGCGATTCAAACACATCTAGAGCAGTTCGGTTCTTCCGGTATCGCCGAATCACTGGAACATTTTCTGACCGCCGGGGCAGTCCCACCAACGTTTCAGCTTCATCTAATCAATAGCATTCTTCGCAACGCAGACACCGAATGGACACAGCGTGCCCTTGAGACGTTCGCTTTGCGGCTTGCGGATGAGGGCATGCTGGAGAAAGATGCGGCCGCAAGCATCTTCAATACATTGGTGCAACACAACATTGTTGGTGGTGAGGCCATCGATCATCAGGCGAAGCGATACACTAAATCGCACAACAAGCGGCTGGCAAAGCAAGCCCAAGCTTACTTGGACATGGTTGGCGAGAACTCCGGCGATTGAACCCGGACCACAATTGCCAGCTACCGGCTGTCCGACGGAATTCGAGTTGATCCCACCTAGTCGGTTGCGAGCTTTCATTACCTGACGCGAGCAAGTATCCTGCCTATTCGGTCTTCCTGCCGGGTGGTAGGTAGGACTGTGGCACTGCTTTTGGAGTGTTCTCTAAACGAGCGGAATTCGCGACATCGCCCAGGATTCCTGCTCGCGCAGGATGGCGAATTTTTAGAAGTACTGGCGCTGGTGCACAACGGCGTAGCAACGGTACACGAACACTGAATAATCTTTTTTCGGCTGACAGCTCAAGAATCCGGGAAGGTGACATGGCGGTTGATCGGTTGCAGGAATTAGCGAACCATTACGATGTGATCGTGATCGGTTCGGGGCTGGCGGGGATGACCGCCGCGAACTACCTGGGCAAAAACGGCAGAAAGGTATTGCTGCTCGAACAGCACTACAACTTCGGCGGCATGGCCACGTGGTTCAACCGCAAAGGCGGGCACATCTTCGACATCTCACTGCACGGCTTTCCCGTTGGCATGATCAAGAGTTGTCGAAAATATTGGTCCAAAGAAATTGCCGACTCCATCGTTCAGCTTAAGAGCATCCGCTTCGACAACCCGCAATTCACCCTCGAAACCACATTCGACCGGGCGGATTTCACGAACATCCTAATCGAGAAATTCGGTATCAAAGGCGAAACGGTAGAAGCGTTCTTCGACACGGCCCGCGGCATGGATTTCTACGACGATCAGACGATGACGACGCGGGAGCTTTTCGAGAAATTCTTTCCCGGCAGGACCGACGTTTGGCGACTCCTGATGGAACCCATCGCCTACGCCAACGGCTCGACGCTGGATGACCCAGCGATCACGTACGGCATTGTCTTTTCCAACTTCATGAGCAAAGGAGTGTTTATCTTTCGAGGCGGAACCGACCTGCTCATTCGCCTGATGAAGAAAGAACTCGCGAGAAATGGCGTGGATCTGCGACGTCAATCGCTGGTTGAGAAGGTAATCGTCGAAAACCGCAAAGCTGTGGGCGTTTCTGTTAACGGGAAGGAAATCCGCGGTAACGCCGTGCTTTCCAACGCAAATCTTAAGAAAACCGTGATCGACTTCGTGGACAAGGAGCACCTCAGTGCCAATTTTCTCGCGCAGGCACGAGATGTACGTTTGAACAACAGCAGCGCTCAAGTCTATATGGGTCTGAAGAAGGGCGAGGCAATTCCGTTCATCGGCGATCTACTTTTTACGTCGGTTAGAGAGGATTTCAATTCTGAAGCGTTGCTCTCGAAGAACATCACATCGCGCACGTTTTCGATGTACTACCCGAGCATCCGACCGGGTTCCGATCGCTACGCCATCGTCTCCTCCACTAACGCCAACTATGACGACTGGGCCAACCTCTCGGACGAAGAATACAAGCGCAACAAACAACATTTGATCGACGATACGATCCATGCGCTAGAGAAATACCTGCCCGGTATTCGTGGAAAGATCGATCATGTTGAAGCATCCACACCGAGGACGTTTGAGTTCTACACGCATCAGGTGATGGGCGCGACATTCGGCACGAAGTTCGAAGGTTTACAGGTGAGCATGGATCTGCCCAAGCAGGTACCGGGCCTGTTCCACGCGGGCTCGGTCGGTATCATCATGTCGGGCTGGTTGGGCGCAATTAACTACGGTGTCATCGTCGCCAACGAAGTCGACAGCTACTTGCACAGCGAATCAAAGGAGACGATTTCCCGATGAGCGACGAGCTAACGATCGACAGCATCCCCCACCGTCCACCGTTTCGCTTCGTGGATGAGATCGTGGCGGTGGAGGCGGAGTGGATTCGAACGCGCTGGCGCATCGCCCCGGAGATGGACCTGTTTCGCGGTCATTACCCCGGCTACCCAATTACGCCGGGCGTGATCGTGTGCGAAGCGACGTTTCAGGCGGGTGCGTTGCTCATCACCCATCGCCTGGGCGAAGCTGGCTTAGCCGATGTATCGGACAAAAAGGCCGCTCCGGTGCTTACGCGGATCAAGGACGCTCGCTTCAAGCGTATGACAAAACCTGGTGACACGGTGGATATCGAAGTGACGCTGGATGAAGAACTGGACGGTGCATATTTCATGACAGGTCGCGTCACCCTGAACGGTAAGCAGGTTGTGCGGGTCGAGTTCGCGGCGACGCGGGTAGCGAACGAGGGGCATATGCGGTGAGCTTCCTAAACATTGAGGGAAAAACGTATCTAGTAACCGGCGTAGCAAACAAGCGCAGCGTGGCGTACTTGGTCGCGCGTACGCTGGAAGAGGCCGGTGCGACGGTGCTCTACAGCGTCCACACCGAAGAACGGCGTAAAGGTGTCGCGAAGTTGCTCGACAGCCGCGAGGTGTACGTGTGTGACTTGGCGGATGAAACGCAAGTCAAACAGCTCGCAACGGATGTGGGTAAAAAGCACGAGATCTTGCACGGCTTGGTCCATTCCATCGCCTTCGCCAATTACGAGAACTACAGCGGCAAGTTTCACGAAGTGTCACAGGCGGATTTCCTGCAATGCGTCGCGGCGAGTTGCCATTCGCTGGTTTCACTTTCGAATGCATTTAAGGATCTGCTGGACAAAAACGGCAGCGCGGTGACGATTTCGATTTCAACGACGCGAATGGCCGTCGAGAGTTACGGCTACATGGCCCCGGCGAAAGCGGCGCTCGACAGTTCGGTGGCGTTTTTGGCGAAGTCGTTCAGCGCGTTTTCGCGCGTGCGATTCAATGCCGTGTGCGCGGGTCTGTTGAAGACAAATTCGTCCGCGGGTATCCCGGGTTACCTGGATAGTTACCTCTTCGCAGAGCAGGTGATCCCACGCAAGGAAGCCGTCGCGACGCAGGAAGTGGCGGATGTAGCGGTGTACCTGCTTAGCGATCGTTCGAGCGGTATTAATGCGCAAGGCATCGTCGTGGACGCGGGTATGGCGATCAACTACTTCGACGCGGACGTCGCCAGGCACGTCACCCGAGCCGTTTGGCCGGTGGACTGAGAAGAAGGAGCGCAAGAAACCAATTACCTCCCGCTCACCACGGGAGCGGTGACACAATGACTCCCTCCTGCTAGAGCAAGCTCTAGCCAGGTGTAACGTCCAGCACCGTTTTTGTACTGACGGAAAGCGACTTTGAACGTTAGGTTTGGATTGAAACTGCTATAGGTGCCGCTGCTTGAAGTAGTAATCAACGAAATGTATCGCAGGTCCCGCTCACTTGCCACAGCCCTACGATAGCGAAGCTTCGCCCAGACCGTTGACTTTCGCATTTGCCCCCACGTGCGGAGCGAGCTGTTTAAGCAGCAAGTAACGAGCAAGTTGGTAGCCCATTTCCGCAAAGTAAGCAAGCGGATGACGACCGGGAAACAACTCCGCCCGTGACAGCGCGGCGATGAAATCATCCCGGCCAGTGAATAAAGGCATCATCTGGTAACACGGTGCGATACTGGTTTCCTTGTGTGAATCCGCCCCAACGTAGCTGACGATGTTGTGTTTGCGAGCGAATCGACGGGCATGGGTATCCGGAATCGGTAGCAAGTGTTGGGCGTTGTTGATTTCAACCGCGTCGATTAAATCCATAATGTCGAAAATCGTTGAACCTAATCCGCAACCAAACGCCCTGGTAAACGGATGCGGTACAAGTACGAGCCCGCCCTGGCCCTTGATACGCAGGGCCGTCTCCCGCGCGGACAAGCCCGACCGCACGTGCTCCGTAATGAAAAGTCCGATCAAATGACCATCCCGCGTAGTAACCTCTTCACCGATAATGACGCGGCAGTTTGCAACGCGGCGAAGATGCAACGCTCCCTCAATGGTGTCATGATCCGTCACTGCGATGCAGTCAATTCCCTCATCGTCCGCGAAACGAGCCAGTGTTTCGATGGCGATGTCGCTATCGTAGGAATAATTCGTATGAAGATGGATCAACGTCTTAAGCGAGTCTTTGCTTCTTTCCTGCTGCAACGCGCGTCCTCCTGATGGTCGCGGTAAATCCGGGTTGCACACAACCTTGATGGTTCCCCCTCTACGTGCAACCGACTTTAGGCCGCTTTCAAACCGCAATCAAATCGTTCGTCCGAGAAGCCCAGACGTCCTAAAATATGCAACGGCAGTTACCTTTCCGCAACCGAACTTACACATGCGCCAACGTGTGTGCTTCTTCATCCAAAATCGCCGCGAGGTAGGGTTTGGCCAATTTGCGCGACATCGCAGGATTCCTGTGATCGATTTCCCATAAGCTTGTCATCAGCCGAAAGGCATCCGTATTTCTCACTAAGCCACGAAAATGCTCGGCACCGGGACCAACTGCGGAAATCACCACCCAGTCCGCAGTGTGTGTGACGCCCGTCCAGCCGATGCCCGTATGATTTCCCAAAAGCTGCCCCAAAAGTCCAACGAAGTTGCTATGCTGGTGATTGTGGTCCTGAGGAAGCCTGCCCTTCGAAGCTGCGGCAATCAGATCCGCGTCTTCCTTAGCGAGTTCGATACCCGCCATCGACTTGATCGTCTCGATCACCGCCTCGCGCGAGATCCCGCCGTCTTCCTTCGCCTCACTTCGCAAGCGAGGAATAATGTAATCATAACTGGCCGTCGCTTGCGCCAAACGCTCAAAACACTCGTCGCTCTTTTTGTACTTGCCACCCATGCCATTCAAGCCCGGATTCGCGTTACCGTGATCCGAGGTTACAACCACGAGCGTATCATCCCGATCCTTCACGAAATCCAGGACCACCCCCACCGCATCATCGAAGGCGAGTTGATCCCACATGATTGCTGCGGCATCGTTCGCATGCGCTGCGTGATCCACTCTTCCGCCCTCAACCTGTAGCAAAAATCCCTTATCGCTGTCTTTGAGCGAACCGAGCGCTTTTCGCGTCATCTCAGCCAACGTGGGCACTGCCCTTTCCATCTTGGACTGATGACGCCAATCGAGCGTGTACGGCAAATGACCTTCCCAAAACAGCCCCAATAGCTTCCGCTTCTTCCCCGAACTCAACAGTTGATCCCGCCTGTCGCAAAAGTCATACCCCGCGGCTTTGTATTTTTCGACCAGATCCAGACCATCAACTCGACGCTCAGGATCAAAAAACTCACGCCCGCCCCCCATCAAAATGTCCACCACACCGTCGTACTGCGTCGCAATGTCGTGCTGTGCGCTGCGATCGGGATGAACCGCAGCGAAGCCCGCCGGAGTGGCATGCGTGATCGTCGTCGTTGTCACCAGTCCTACACGCCGACCTGTCTGCTTGGCGAGTTGCCCGATGGGTGTCAGCTTAGTGCCGTCGGGCAATACATTGATTGCCCCGTTAAACACGCGCGAACCCGAGCTCCACGCAGTAGACGCAGCGGCGGAGTCAGTCACCATGGAACTTAGTGAGTGAGTCTCGAAAAAACCGTGTATCGTTTGCGGGGATTGCTGCAAAGCGAACCAATGCGTACCGCTGCCGCGTACGAACTGGGAAAAGGGCTCCGCGAGCGAGATCACGCCGGTACTCATCCCATCCGCAATCATGAAAATGATGTTCTTGGGCCTGCCGGATGGTTTAACACGGGCACGTTCATCAGCGCCTGCGCTAGACGAAAACAACGAACGCCCCACAATAGCCGGCCCGCCGAGAATGCCCACGCCCATACCCAACATCGCACGCCTGCTTATTCCCTTGTTCCGCACCATCCGCAAAAACCTCCATCCCGTCGACTGTCTTCGGTGTTCCAGACATCCGCGCCGGCCAATGTCCTGATATCAGTCTATGCGCTAAGCGCCCCAAAATCGTTTAGCATCCCTTTAAGAAATGATAAAACAATTAACCTGTTAGAAATCCCGGAACGGCCGCTCACGCAGCTCTCTCTCCGGCAAGAAACACCGGATGCCCACAAACGGCATTGCTTGACACGCCTGCCACGACTCCTAGCATTGACCAAATCTTAACCGTCGATCGAAGGAAAAGCTTCATGTTTACCGGCATCATCGAAAAGATGGGGACAATCATAAAGGCTGAGGTGGTGCCTGGCGGAAAACGTCTACGCATCGAGGTCGGCCCCATAGCTCGG
>JANQHN010000154.1 GCA_028282665.1 Phycisphaerae bacterium
CCGCGAAGATACACGCCGGATCAAAGAGCGCGCTGAAGCCAGCGCCGAGGCCGCCGAACGTGCCGCGAACCAAGCGTGCGAGGAGTTATCCCTCACTCAAAACCGCTAATAGCACAGGAATTGGGTTTCCTGAAGCGTTTTTAGTTGATGTAGCAGCGCATCCACAGTCGCGAAGATCACCTCCACAGCCAGAAAACGCAACAGACCGGAGGCTGTTGCCACTGCAGCAATCACCTGCTGACGCGCAAATCGCCACACAAGATCCAAATCTTTTTTAATCAGCTCGGAGTTCGTCTCCAATATTTTCGAGACGCGTGAAAGGTACTCGTGTGCGTTCAAGCGCATAAGGTTTGTACACATAAGACAAACCATATTGGTCCCAACGAATTGCGGAGTATTCGTTGAGTGCCACCACGCGGCGATAGATCTGAATTGCTTTGTTGCGTCGACCGAGCAGATCAAGCATATGCCCCTGCCAGATCAATGCCTCCGCCAATTCGGCTCCCGATTTTTCGTCGAGGTTGTTCTCTATTCGCTGAAACACGGTCAAAGCCTCAGCGTAATGCTGCATATCGTAAAGCGCCAAGCCAACCCGCTTTAGTGGATAGGCATCATCCAGCGCCCCTAATTTCTCAAGCCACTTTTTGGCGTAAGCCCCGACAAGCCGTGCGGAGGCCGTTTGGCCTTCATCGACCGATCGGATCAAGTGTTCCACTGATTTCGACCGCTCTATCCGCCAGCGAATCAGGTGCGTGTTCCAATCGTCGAGTTCGGCTTGCGGAATCGCGGGAAGATCTCGAATGAATTTCTCCAGCATGGAGAAAAACTGTTCCGGTTCGTCCGCAAACGGTCTATGGGCAGATTGCTCAAGAAAAATCAACCGGGCATGTGGGTGATTTTGGTGCAGTTTATCCGGCTTATCCGTACCCCAAGTCAAATCCCAACGCCCCTCGAAAATCAAGGTGGGAATCGGACAATTCCTGAAAGCGCCACGCAAATCAACCTGTTGAACACTGGAGCTGATCGCATGCCGGAAACCCGAAGCGGACTGCCACTCATAAAGCGCTATTCGGGAGATCTCCTCTTTTGTCGGCTTGTAATAGTGCTGCCGTTTCCAATCGCCATTCAAAAACCTGTTATAGAGCTTCTGGGGTGTGGATAGTTCGGGAGTGTTTAAGATGTCCCTGATACGCTCTCGCTCCTGCGCAGACAGAAATCGCTGCTGCCGACTCGGCTTCAACGAACTCCACGTTGCAAGCTTCGAGTTGACCAATACCAAGCCCGCCGTGCGCTGAGGGTATCTAACCGAGTAACATTGCGCCAATAACCCACCGTACGACCACCCCAAAACGATCCAGCGATCAATCTCCAATGCTTTGCGTAAACGGTCCAAATCATTCACCGCTTGGTCAATGGTGTAGCCATCCCCTTCCACGTAACCGGAAAGCCCACATCCGCGCTGATCGTAGTAGACAACGCCGGCAAAACGCTCAGCTCGACTGAAGTACGGATGGAAGGAGTGATGAGTGCCCCCCGGACCTCCATGAATCAACACCAGCGGAACGCCTTCACCAGCCAACTCACAATAAAGCTCACAATCGCCGATCTTCACCCGACGCTTCGACAGGCTTTCCATTGAATCGCACAACCGTGAAGCGCTCGGCAAGCTGTACACCATGTCCGTTTGGAGATGTACCACACCATCCCCGGCTCGCTCACGCCCAGGGGGATTGCATCGAGTCCGAGTGCCATCACCTTTGTCAGTACAAACACGACCCGTATCCGTAACACCCGCCAGGCAAGCGAAGACCAACACACCGAAAAACAACGATGCAACACCGGAAAGCATACGCTTTGGGGCCATTTTCATGGTTTTTCCTCGTGAAATGGTCGTTCTACCAAGCTTATTTTTCATCTTAGACGAACCGTTGCGTAACTCAATTGCACCGCCTAGAGCAAGCTCTAGCCAGGTGCAGCGTCCGACCACCTTGTTCGGCACGCCAGAAAGTCGACTTTGAACGCCACGCCCGAATTGGAACTGCGGTCGAAGGCGACTGCTTGAAAACGTACTCTTTTCACTGGAATCATGCGTCCTCCAATCGATAGCCGCACATTCGCTGAAATTGGACAAGCCCTGTCAAGTTCGTGACAATTGCCTTTTTAAGTGATAGGCTTTAAGCCCTCGTTTAAACTACGCTATCATGCTCCACGTGGTGTGTGTGGCGATTTGGCTTGTTGACGAATAACCCAAAACGAATGTCAAGGACAATGACGAACGATGAGCATACTGGTTGATCGCGATACGGTGGTGATTTGTCAGGGCATTACGGGCAAGGCTGGCGCATTTCACACGGCCCGCTGCCTCGAATACGGGACGAAGATGGTCGGTGGTGTCTCGCCGGGCAAGGGAGGTACGAAATCCGAACACGACCTCCCTGTTTTCAATAATTGCCATGATGCGGTTGCCGCGACTGGTGCCGATGTTTCCATGGTTTATGTTCCCGCTCCGTTCGCCGCCGACGCTGCGATGGAAGCGGCCGACGCAGGTTGTTCGCTCGTCATCCTCATTACGGAAGGCGTGCCCACACTCGATATGGTCAAAGCACGCGAATACCTGGATCAAAAAGGTACGCTTCTGATCGGCCCGAACTGTCCAGGCGTGATTACACCGGGGCAGTGCAAGATCGGCATCATGCCAGGTTACATTCACAAACCAAAGGAAGATGGCACGAAAGGCGTGGGAATCATCTCGCGTAGCGGCACGCTGACTTACGAAGCGGTGTGGCAGTGTACGTCACGTGACATTTCGCAGACGACGTGCGTAGGCATTGGCGGCGATCCGGTTAAGGGTCTGAATTTCATCGAACTGCTGGATATGTTCGAGAAGGACGAAGACACAGATGCGATCATCATGATCGGCGAAATCGGCGGTACGGACGAAGAACACGCCGCCAAGCACATCGAGAAGCACATCGGTAAACCGGTCGTGGCGTTTATCGCGGGGCAAACAGCTCCTCCGGGCAAGCGTATGGGGCATGCGGGCGCGATCATCAGCGGCGGTGAGGGAACCGCGAATTCGAAGATCGCAGCGCTGAAAGAGGCTGGGGTACAGATCGCAGACTCACCGGCGACCATTGGTGAAACATTAAAGGGGTTGATTGGCTGACAAGTTTTCGGCGACTTGCGACGCTGTCGGGGTACGATCAAAAAATGCTGCTGGAAGCAATGGTACTTTCGATCAAAACCCAGGGCTAAAACCCTGTGCACAGTCGGTCAATCTCAGCGATGCAGAACAGACGATAAGCCTCGGGGGGTGGTAAGTTTGAACGATAACCACGACGAAGTTCCCAGCCCAAATGAGGGATTCTCGCCTCAGCCCCCCGACGCTAAGCCCTACACAGCC
>JANQHN010000291.1 GCA_028282665.1 Phycisphaerae bacterium
TGTGCAGGCAGTTTCGGACCACTCCCTGAAGCGTTGGCTTGCCTGGCAGCATCAGAAACTGAGTCGTTACGCGGGCTCCAATCGAGATATACTGCCTAAAGAGGAAACTGAATCCGCCTTGTGAAATATCTACGGTGGTTACGTTCAATTCACGTTGTTCGACGTCCGTTTCGATCAATATCCTGAGCGGTACTTCCCAGGATTTACGTTCAAATTGGCGTTCATTGGGAACCTGCGAATTTCGACCAATCCGTGAATGAAGCTGAGTAATTATCAGCGCCGCTGATTGGTCTGAATTCATTTGGTCGAACGTATCATCAACTGCCATATCGGAGTCTTTGGCGCCAGACTGTACAGCCTTAAGGGACACTTCGGTTTTCATCGCGTTCGGATCTTCCGGCGATTGAGTTTGCCACGTTTCTCCTGTCGACTCTTTCAGATTGTCCTTGCCCTCCTCGGCGTACATTACTTCCGGTAACACCGTAACCGTAATTTTGTCGAGTACCGTACCGGCCTCAAGGAGAATCTCGCCGTCTTCTCGCCGCAAGTGAAACGGCAATGGTTTTTGCAATTCAATGTCATTTCGATTGATCCGTCTTAGTACAGGCATCGCAGTCTCGTTATTCAGGGTTACACGGAATCGGCCTGATGAATCAGCAATTCATCGTTTATCCAATCGGACATTTCTAAGATGGGGATCATCTGGGTGAGAAGCGGACGTTTGGACTTTCGGATTTTCGGGCTATAGCCGTTTCAATCGCCGGCACGGCGCCTCGGCAGCAGGCCAAAACGCAGTGTCGGGTACTACTCTCGCCAAAACTGTTCTCGTTGTGAGGTATCTGTTGGACCTGCATTGTTCTGCTGACGCGCAAGATTGCTCCGAATCGTCGCTGTAGCAAGTTTTTAGGTTACAGGCTGTACTGTGAAAGGTGTTTCAAACGTTCGATTTGTCCGGTAATGTTCGTCCGTTCTCCGGGTGAATTGGATTTATTGATGGAATTCTTTCGATACAGGAGTTCGGTCGCTTCGCGTCCCGGCTAATGCCGTTTGTCCTGGCGCGCGACGAATGTCGCCGCGACGTCGTTGCGTGGGACGAACTTGGTTTTATCGATTGATCCAAAGACGGTATGTTATTGATCGGATTGATCGGATTGATCGGCATTCATGTTCGTCTGACAATGATTGCGAGTTTTCAAGCACGCGGTATTCCAACTCAGCCGCCATCGTACCGAAGTAATCAACGAACTCTTCCTGCTTGTGCATTGCAGCCGATAAGTCAAACTTATTGTGGCTGTGAGCTAATTCGCCACAATCTTCAGCATTGCTTCCGGTTCTTTCGGGGCTGCGGCCGTAAAGATTTCCGGCGACTCATCCTTGCGCGGGTTGATTGTATCTTCGATGCGAATGCCGCCGAAGTTTGCTTCAAGCAAAGCCTCGACCTTTTTGCGATTCACTACATCATTAAATTTGCCCGACAGCTCGTTGTTTTCCCAGATCGCGGGGACGAAGTAGATGCCCGGTTCGATGGTTACCGTCATGCCTTCTTCGAGGTCGCGGTCCAAGCGAAGAAAGTTGTCGCCGAAATGATCGCGGCGTGTCCTGCCCGACGCGTACCCCGCAAGGTCACCGAAGTCTTCCATGTCATGAACGTCGATGCCAATTAGATGACCCACGCCATGCACGAAAAACAGTACGTGCGCCCTTCGTTCGAGCAACGTGTTCACATTTCCTTTGAGGTAGCCCAAATCGACGAGGCCTTCTATTATGATTTTTGCGGAAAGGTCGTGAATATCGCGGTAACGTACGCCGACTTTGCAAGCGGCGATGGCTTTCTCTTCCGCACGGAGAACGATGTCGTACATTGCGCGTTGCACTTCAGTGAATTGACCGTTGACCGGGTATGTTCGCGTCATATCTGTTGCGTATCCGGTGAGTTCTTCCGCGCCGGCGTCGACCAGCAGAAGCCTGCCTTCTTCCAAACTGTGGGGATGCCCATGACTGTGAAGTACTTCGCCTTTGATCGTGATGATGGGATTGAAGGAATGTGCGCAGCGATTCGCTTCGAGCATGGCTCCGTACGCCGCAGCCACGTCTGATTCCGTTTGGCCGGGCGCGCACATTCTCATCGCAGCGATGTGCGCTCGACAGGCAATCTGCGCTGCCCTGCGCATCGCCTCAAGTTCATGATCATCTTTGCAAAGTCGCATTTCGATAAGCGGCAGTAATTCGTCCGGCGTTGCCTCTTCGACATTAGGCAGCGACTGTGCCCAGGCGATCGTTGCAGGACAGGGAGGGATGATCGCTGCCGTGGTGCGCCCGCAGAGCAGTTTTGCGGTTGCCTCGGGTGAAGCAAGGCGCGACGTATTCAATCCTGCTGCGACACACAAAGCTTCGTCACTCGCCATCTCACCCATCCATACTCGGTCATCCAGCGTGGACGGCGTTCGTATCAGCGTGCAACCTGATTGCCCGTCGCTGAGCGGTTCAATGAACCAGGCGGCGTTTTCGAGCGGCGGGCCGCCAAGGTACAAGTAGTTGCCGTTCGCGCGGAATGGAAATGGATTTGCCGGGTAATTCCGCGCTTGCCCATGCCCGGAGAAGATCAATATCGGTCTGCGAAGTTGTTTCGCAAATTCCGCTCGTCGTTTGTGATAAACATGAGGCGGTGAAGCCATGACAGGTTCGGCGGACATGAAGTTCCTCCAATACGTCCGAAAATAACATCAGGTATTCCATTCTCCGGCTTGGCAGACAATCTCCCTTATACACTGCGCTGCGTAGGTGAGTAAAGGCTTGCGTTGGGTCGAGATTGGGCGCCGGATGATTCCGTTTTAAGGCCAGTCGCGATGTTCAAGCGGGAGGCAGGTGATGCCGATTCGCAGGTGTACGCATTCTCGGTCGCAGAAGTTTACGGGACGTGCATTTTGATGTTGACGTTGTGAGTCGAAGGTGCCAAACCCTTTACCGATAGAACGATTTCGCAAAGGCATGCGGTTGCCTATGGCGCTGCATGACCGGCATGGCGAGCAACTGTTTCCAGCAGGTTATCTGTTGACCGGCGTGGACATGGACAAGCTCAAGGCAGTGGGGGAAGTTTATCCCGGATCGGGAAAGCCTGCTGACCGAAAGGCCGCGGCAGGAACAGCGCGATCGGTGAACGGAGGCAGGTCACGGTCCGTCGCGACGAAAAGCCCACCTGTTCGAAAGAAGCCATCAAGGTCTGCTCAGGACAGCACGCGCGTCTTACAAGGTGACTCGCTCGGTCAGTCGGTTGACACGGGCGAGAACAACTTACCTGCGCCAACTGTCATCAACCCTTTTAAGGATAACGACGAGCCTGAGAGCTATCTGAGCGTTCGCCAGTTCAAGAACGATTTATATGCGTCGATTCTAAGTGGACTTTGTTTGCCCAAGGACATCTTGGATCAGGATGGTGTGTTGTTATTGGCGGCGGGAACCCGAATTACGCCGCGCTTTTTGCAGTTGCTTCGCGACCGGGGCATCAAACGAATTACGCTGCGCGAACCCGAGCCGGACGCACCCGCGCCCGCCGAGTCGGAGGAAGTTTCCGACGAGCCGCAATTGCCCGAAGAGATCCACACTGAGCAAAGTCGAAAGCTTGATGAACGGCTCGGCGAGGAGTTGCAAAGACCGATTATCATTAAACCCGTTCAATCTTGGCGTCGACCCACCCTCGCGTTGGATGGGTTGAAGGCGAATGCATCCATTGGCTTGGAACGGCATGCCGCCGCCAGTGCCGGCATCGCCGACATTTGTGAGCAATTGCGTGCGGAACGTAGGCCGGGAGAGCGCGTATCGCAAACCGAGGTGCGGCTTGCCATCGGGCGGTTCGTCAAAATGGCGGCGTTCGACTTCGATTTATTGCCGCTGATTCTGAGCATGAGCGACGTTCGGGACGAATACCTCTTTGATCACAGTGTGAATGTGACGCTTCTCAGTATCGCGATGGCGTATCAAATGGGTTTGGATCACGATCAGATCATGGAGATCGGGGTGGGGGCCTTGCTTCAGGATGTAGGCATGATCAAAGTGCCGCTCGCGATCCGGCTCGCACCGCGCAAGCTCACGCCGCAAGAGCGTACACTCGTCGAGCGACATCCGATTGACACTATCGAACTGCTCGAAGAAATCTCAGGCGTACCGCGCGCCGCCAAAATCATTGCGTATCAGGTTCACGAACGTATGGACGGTACGGGTTATCCGCGCCGACGAACCGGGCCGCAAATACATCAATTTGCTCGGATCGTGGCTGCGGCCGATGCCTATACGGCGATGACCAGACCTCGCCCTCACAGGCCGGCGATGTTGCCCTACGAAGCGGCGAAGCACGTTCTCTTTGCTGGTAGCCAAGCCAAACTCGACAATCGGATCGTACGAGCATTTCTGGATACCGTCTCTCTCTTTCCAGTTGGCAGTTTCGTCGAACTCAGTAATGGTGTAAACGCTCGGGTGGTTCGCGCCATACCCGGGTCACACACGCGCCCCGTCGTGGAGATTCTTGATCGTGCAGGCCAACCGACGGGCGAGATCATCGAACTCGCTAAGGAAGAAGATCTTAAGGTTATCCGTGGCGGGGCCAGGGTACGCAAATAGTAAATCACAATTGAATAGACGCCAAACCGCGCTTAGGTGTCGTGGTCATTCCTTCCGATGCGTGTTACACTCGATACGCGCTTGACTGCTCGATCCAGAGACTCCGCATCGCCAAGAGAGAAAAGATATGCCCGAACTGCTGTTCCACGGCGCAGCCGAAGAAGTCACCGGCTCAATGCACATGATCCACTTCGAAGGTAAGTGGATTGCTCTCGATTGTGGCTTGTATCATGGTCGGCGTGAAATCGCCGAAATGAAAAACCGCGACTTTCCGGTCCCGCCCAGGGAAATCGATGCGGTTATTCTCTCTCACGCGCACATCGACCATTCCGGCAAGTTGCCACGTCTGGCAAAGGAAGGATTTGAGGGCACGATCTATTGTACGCCGGCGACCCGCGACCTTTGCGGCATCATGCTCGCCGATTCCGCGCATATTCAGGAGGAGGATGTCTATTACGTCAACAAGCGGCGCAAGCGGAAGGGGCTCAACCCGATCGAGCCGCTGTACAACAAGGAAGACGCGCTCGCCGCCGTTTCACTGATGCGGTCCGTCAGCTACGGGAAATTGTTCGAAGTCACACCAGGTGTGTTGGCTGCATTTCAGGATGCGGGGCACATGTTGGGTAGCGCGGGTGTGCAGGTCAATTTCGCCAAACGCGATGGCCAGGCGCCGTCGTTGTACTTTTCGGGTGACGTGGGCCGACCGAATAAGCCCATACTGCGCGATCCGAAACCTTTTCCCGCATGCGACACGATCATCTGCGAAAGCACTTATGGCAATCGGCAAAATGAGTCGGCCGAAAAAGCCCGCGAGTCGTTGATCGGAATCGTGAAGCGGACGTACGACCGCGGTGGAAAGGTGATTATTCCCGCATTTTCGGTTGGGCGTACTCAGACCATCGCCTATCACCTCCAGGAAGAAATCGTGGCAGGGAATATCCCGGGCTATCCCGTCTACATCGACAGTCCGCTTGCCTGCAACGCCTCCGAGGTCTTTATGATGCATCCGGAGTGTTACGATGACCAGGCACAGATGCTCAAAGCGACGTCGGGGCAATTGCTCGGACCGTCGTGCTGTACGTATGTACGCGATGTGAAAGAAAGCAAGGCGCTGCACGACAAAAAGGGACCTTTCACGATTATTTCCGCAAGTGGCATGTGTGAAGCGGGGCGTATCCGGCATCACATCAAAAACAATGTAGAGGATCCGAAAAATGCGATTCTGATTGCTGGTTATCAAGCCGGTTACACGCTGGGACGCAGGCTTGCGGAGGGAGCCAAGGAAATTAACCTTTTCCATGAGAAATATCAGGTTCGTGCGGAAGTCGTGCAGATTCACGGATTTAGCGCCCATGCCGACCAGCAGGACCTCTTAACGTTTCTCACGCCGCTTGCAGACGAATCGCGCCGTGTATGCCTCGTGCACGGTGAGGAGGACCAGCGGGCGGTGTTGGCGACAAAGCTGCGGGAAGCAGGATTCGGCGAGGTGGTCCAGGCAACCCCTGATCTGCGCTTTCGGCTTTAGGCTTGTACCTGCGGTACTCGTTTGTACAAGCGAGTGTGTGCTCCAATGAAACATACCTGTTACGATGTCGAATCCGAACAACCTGCCTATACTTTCGAAACTTCTAACGAGTAAGCCCGCGTTATTTGTTGCGGACTTGGCTGGATCTTTCTGTTATAGCAGTTTCAATCCAAACGTAGCGTTCAAAGTCGACTTGCCGGCAGTACAAAACACTGTGTCGGGCACTACCCCCGGCTGGAATTTGCTCCAGGTAACGTACGGAGTACCCGCGCTGTGATGAGACGTTGTTTGCTCCTTAGTGCCATTGTTTTGCCCGTGATTGCATTGGTCGGCTGTCATAACCTGGATGAGTCGACGATCTCCTTCTTTCAGGAAAGATCCGTTCGTTCTCCGTATCACACGCTGGGCGAACTTGACGTCTGGGACGATGGCTTGGCTGAGCTTTGCTACTACGAAGCGGAGGACGTGATTTACGACGTGAAGCGTGAATACACCAGCGTCCACATTCTCGTCAAACAGCACATGGACCTCGTCACTGGAGTGAAAACAAATGACGGTAGCGGAAACGCTGTCGAGTCGTTTAAGTTCAACATTGCCGAAGAGGTGCCGACTGAAAATTACAACTACCGGTACATGACATCGGTGTATCTGACACGGATGGGGCTTGTTCCAATAAAACTGGCGCTGTCGAGCCAGGAATGGTGCGGCACAAGTAGCAAATACATTCGCTTTGGGCCCATAGGCACGACGTACGAGAGTCGTTCGTATTTCCCCGGCGAGGGCGACAGAGATTGGCACATCGATGGGTTGCCTTTACTTTATGAATCGTTGTTTGTAGTCGCGCGTGACGTGGCGGCCGAGGGGGAGTCCAGAGACATCAAAGTACTCTCACCGCTACGCTCAACCAAAGAAGTTAAGCCGCGCGTGCAGCGGGCGACCTTGACGGTACGGGATGGGCGCACCGTTTTTACCCCTGCGGGCGAGTTTGAGGTGGTTCGCGTGGAATTGACATGGGGCGGACAGCTCACTTATTTCGACGTGGAATCTCGCCCGCCTTATCGCATCATTGCTTACCGTGCGGGCGGTCAACAAGGCAGGCTTACGTTTGCGGAGCGTCGTTCGTATTGGCGGCAAGATGCGGGCAGTGCGTTCTACCGATCCGGAGAAGCTCCTTAAAATCGTTTGAATACATGCTTGAATCTATCGGGTGCGATTATTCGCTTTCTCTTTGACAGCCCCTGTGGATTGTGGGAGGTTGTAGATGAGCGCGATGTGCATCGCGACGAACATAAACTGGCATATCCACACACAAGACCAATCGTCGATTAACTCGTGGCATGCGTGTGCGAGTCTGATCTGGTAACGGCGAACCGACTTGAGAAAGGCTGGCAATCATGACACAGGCCAAAGATGGGGACCTCGTGAGGGTTCACTACACAGGCAAACTCGACGATGGTGAGGTCTTCGACACATCCGCGAACCAGGCTCCGCTTGAGTTTACGTTGGGCAAGGACGAAGTGATCGAGGGATTTCGGCAGGCGGTGGTCGGCATGGAACCGGGCGACAGCAAGATAGTCAAAATCGATCCGGAAAGCGGCTACGGTCCGCATATCCCCGAAATGGTGATTGAAGTCGAGCGAGAAAATCTGCCGGACGACCTCGATCCCGACGTGGGTCAGCAACTCAAAGTCGAACAGGACGATGGAAGTTCTCGCATCGTAACAGTGGTAGAGAAGACGGAGAAGACCATCTCGCTCGACGCAAACCATCCACTTGCCGGTAAAAACCTGACTTTCGAAATCGAACTCGTCGACATAAGCCCGGAATCGTGACACGAGTCGAACTTAGTAGGGCGAGTACGCAACTCATCCTTGTGACAAAGTGACTTCGGAGGGAAGTAAGATACGTCGAAGCGGGGGCTCGGGCTTGTCCCGAAAGGTCAAGCCCGGCAGGCGTGAGTAGAACGCCCTGTCAACGGAGCCCGCTCTTCAAGCCGCTTCCCGTGAGCGGTATGACCGGCATACCGTAATTGTGCTCAAGTTTCTGCCATCCCGCAATCGCCGTTGCCGAAGTTGGCTCAACGAACAGTCCCTGGGCGGCGCATTGTTGGTGGGCGGTGCGAATTTCGTTTTCTGATACAGCCACGAATTCACCATCGGTTGCGCGCACAGCCGCCAAAATCTCAGAACCGCGCGCCGGATCGGCAATGGCGATGCCTTCGGCCATTGTTGATTGCGTCTCATCAAGAACCGGCCCGGTCGCATCACGCAACCAGGCATTGTAAAGCGGAGCGCAGCCTGCGGATTGAACGGCGATCAGCGGCGGAATGCACTGGATCACGCCTGCGTCGACCAACTCACCAAACCCGATGTACGCACCGAGCAGTAAGGTTCCGTTACCAGTTGGGATAATGATACAATCAGGTGCGGTCCAGCCGAGTTGTTCACACACTTCAAACGCAAACGTTTTGGTGCCTTGAAGAAAGTACGGATTCCAGACGTGACTTGCGTAGAAGCAGTTGTTTGCTGACTGTTTCGCGACCTCGGCCGTTGCATCCCTTGATCCCGGCACTTGGTGGCAGGTTGCGCCGAACTTTTCGATCTGAGTGATCTTGCTGGGTGAGGTCGAAGCGGGTGCGTAGATGTCGCAATCCATCCCCGCGCGAGCACAATAAGCGGCTATGGCTGAACCGGCATTACCCGATGAATCTTCGATGACTCTATTGATACCGAGGCGTCGAGCCTGGCTAATCAATACGGACGCGCCACGATCCTTATAAGAACCGGTAGGAAAGAGGTATTCGAGCTTCACTAAAATGGCAGTACCGGCAAACTCCACTTCAATCAGTGGAGTCATGCCTTCGCCAAACGAGATGATCGCCTCGTCATCGTCGATGGGGATTGCGTGACGATAGCGCCACATCGAAAAATCATCGGTCACAATCCGTTCATGCAAAAATGGCTGCTCCGTTATCAGGTCCAGCAGGCCTCCCTGCGGATCGCACCAGACGGCATCATCCGCTGAAAATCGCTCACCTGTTAATTGCGAAACAAAATACGCCAAAACACCACCTGCCAAACTGTTTGTTCAACCAACTTTTACGCTTCTTAACCGAATCCCGGCTGGAGACGCAAGTACGCAAACAAATCCACGCGACAATCGCCAAACCAGTGTTCGTTTATACTCAACCACGATCCACCTTTCACCCCTTTGCCCGTCGGGCTTGACAGGCGTGGACCCTTCCCGCTAAACCCCTCTTTCTGGTTTCGTGCCCAAAAAATTGGACCTTAATCTCATGCTGGATATCAAATTTATTCGCGAAAACTCGGACCTGGTCAAACAGTCCGCCATCGACAAACACATTACCTGCGACGTCGACAGACTTCTCGAAGTTGATGCGAAGCGGCGTGATTTGCAACAGCAACTTGAGGCGTTGCGCACTCAGGTTAAAGAAAACGGCCAAATGGTTGGTCTAATGCGCAATCCCAAGTCGCCCTGGTACAAAAAGGCCGTTGAATCCGGCAAAAACGCGGATGACATCAGGAAAGAAGCGGATGCGATCCAATCCCAACTCGCCGAAATCAAACCACAGCTTCAAACGCTCGAGGACCAGGAGAAGCCGATCGTCGACGAGTTTAATCAGCTTATGCTGACTATTCCCCAGCCGGCGGATGAGGGCGTGAAAATCGGTAAAGACGACACGGAGAACGTCGAGATACGCAAATTCGGTGAAGTCCGCCAATTTGACTTTAAGCCCAAGGACCACGTCGTGTTAGGCGCCGAACTGGGGCTGATCGACATCGAGCGGGGGGTGAAGCTATCTGGAACGCGAAATTACGTTCTCAAAGGTGATGGCGCGTTGTTGCATCAAGCTGTGCTTCGACTAGCCCAGGACATGATGGTCGAGCGCGGATTCACCCCCACGATTGTGCCGGTGCTCGTGCGTGAAGAAGTGATGTATGGCACGGGTTATTTCCCAGGGGGGCGGGATCAGGCGTACCTTTGTGAACGTGATGAATTGTCGCTGGTCGGTACGGCCGAGGTGCCACTGACAGCATTGCATATGGACGAGATTCTTGCCGAGGATGATTTGCCGCTTAAGTTCTGCGCCCAAAGCACGTGCTTCAGGCGGGAGGCCGGTGCGGCGGGCAAGGATACGGCGGGTCTGTACCGCATTCATCTGTTCGACAAAGTTGAACAGGTAATCATTTGCCGAAACGACATCGAACTGAGCAAAAAGTTCCACATGGAAATCCTGCAAAATGCGGAAGACGTGGTGCGGGCACTCGAACTGCCGTATCGAGTGGTGAACGTGTGTACGGGCGATTTGGGCATGGGGCAGGTAGAGAAGTTTGACATTGAAGTGTGGATGCCGTCCCGCAACAGCTACGGCGAGACACACAGCGCCTCGCGTTTCTACGAGTTCCAGGCGAGGCGGCTGATGCT
>JANQHN010000314.1 GCA_028282665.1 Phycisphaerae bacterium
ACTCACGGCCTTTCTCACCAGCGCAGGGCATCGGGTGGACCGACTGGTGCGCGGCGCACCGCATGACGATACTAACGATATCGAGTGGCACCCCGAAAAAGGAGAACTCGACGCCCGTGATCTGGAAGGCGTTGACGCCGTGATTCACCTCGCAGGTGAGAACGTCGCGGAAGGTCGCTGGACACCAAACAAAAAACGCGCTATTCGCGACAGCCGAATACACAGCACTTCCCTGTTGTCGCGGGCTTTGGCCGGGCTAAGTAGAAAACCCTCGGTTTTCATTAGCGCTTCAGCCATTGGTTATTATGGCGATCGTAGTGACGAACCCCTCACCGAGGACAGCATGTCCGGATCGGGATTTCTCCCCGAGGTAAGCAAGGAATGGGAATCCGCTGCCCGCCCTGCCCGCGATGCGGGAATCCGTGTGGTTCACCCCCGAATCGGCGTTGTGCTTTCATCCAGAGGCGGAGCACTTGCAAAAATGCTAAGGCCATTCAAAGCCGGAGCAGGAGGCGTGATTGGCGACGGCAGGCAATACATGAGCTGGATTTCTCTCGACGATCTGGTAGGCGTACTACAATTTGCACTCTTCCGCGAAGACATTAGCGGCCCGATCAATGCGGTGGCTCCCAATCCGGTCACCAATCGCGAATTCACGAAGACACTCGGCCGCGTTCTGCGCCGACCGACCATCGCCGCCATTCCGAAATTCGCCGTCCGCGTCATCTTCGGCGAGATGGGCGAGAATCTCCTGCTGGCTTCAACTCGCGTCACTCCCGCCAAACTTCAAACTGCCGGATTCGAATTTCTGTCACCCCACTTAGAAAATGCGCTTCGAACTGAACTGGGAAAATAGAACATGGACGACAACCTGCATACACACACCTACTGCGCCTACTTTGTCCTCTGAGCATCGTTATCGATCACCGGCTGTATTTCCCTCACAACCATTGCATTGCCTCCGCGATCAAATCGCGTGGACATTCGAACAAGCAAGAACGTTACAGAATCACAGCAAACACCGTGCGTATACGCATCGCCTGAGGGATTTCGCGCTAACAACTGGGCATTCTCCAGAATCGACTCTAAGCCTGCAATGCCGTAGTTTGGCACTTCGCCGAACATTCCTGAGATTTCACTTAACGAACCGGTGGCAGGCACTGCATACCGCTTATCGAGATTCGAACAACTTGTGATGAGTTTGCGATCGTACTTCCCGTTTCACATCATGAGCGCCTTAACGAGTGAAACAGTTGCAGGAAGGATGGCGCGTGCTGGCACGTTCTTTGCTCCATCCATCACAGGCGGCCATCTTGGGATAAATACCCATCGCTTATTCACAAACTCGGGCACAAACACTCGATCAACGTGGCGCAAAAACCGCGCGTGGCAACTAGCGAATTGCTACCCAAGTCGGGATACGTATACTCTTGATACGGGTCGATTTGTCGCGAATTGTCCGCCAAGCGTTCGTGAATTAGGGTAACTAAATAGGGCAAACCGGTCCCGGTGCCCGTTCATCCAACCTAACGTGTGAGGAGCGATTAGCGATGGATCTGGACCCTGTGCTACTTTCCCGCGTGCAGTTCGCCTTCACAATAGCATTCCACTACATCTTCCCACCGCTCACAATCGGACTAGGGCTGTTGATGGTCATCATGGAGGGTAAATACCTTCTCACGAAAAACCGTATCTATGAATCAATGGCAAAATTCTGGACTAAAATCTTCGCGCTCATCTTCGCGATGGGTGTAGCGTCAGGGATTGTCATGGAATTCCAGTTCGGTACGAACTGGGCTACTTATTCGCGCTACGTGGGTGATATCTTCGGCTCCGCCCTCGCAGCCGAAGGAATTTTCGCCTTCTTCCTTGAATCAGGTTTCCTGGCCGTTTTGGTCTTCGGATGGGATCGCGTCTCATCCGGCATGCACTTTTTTGCAACGCTGATGGTATCTTTGGGCTCTATTTTCTCTGCGGTATGGATCATTGTTGCAAACTCCTGGCAGCAGACCCCCGCCGGATATCACATTGTCGGCGAGGGCATCATGCGACGGGCGGAAGTGACGGATTTCTGGGCCGTCGTCTTTAATCCATCCACGATTGACCGACTCCTTCATACTTTGCTCAGTTCTTTTTTGATCGGAGGATTCTTCGTCCTCAGCGTCAGTGCGTTCTACTTGCTCAGAAAGCGACATGAAGAATTTGCCCGCAAGTGCATGAACATTGCGATGCCATTCAGCTTAATCGCGTCCCTACTGGTGCTCGTTTCGGGGCATTTTCAGGCGGAAACCGTCTCACACACGCAACCCGCGAAACTAGCCGCGTTCGAGGGGCATTTCAATACAACAGAAGGCGGCGCTCCGCTCTACCTGTTCGGCTGGCCTGACGAAGAATCGCGCGAGGTTAAAGGGGGCGTGGCGATACCTGGAATGCTCAGCTTCCTGGTTCACGGGGACTCGACCAAGCCCGTCACCGCCCTGGACGACCCCGTGATCGTGCCCGAAGGGTGGGAAATGGCTGAGGGCGAAACGCTTGAAGATTACTGGCCACCCGTGAACATGAGCTTCCAGTTCTACCACGGGATGATCGCGTTGGGCATGTTGTTTATCCTAATCAGTGTCGTTGCGACGATCTATCACGTTCTTGGCAAACTCTTCGAAACGCGCTGGCTCTTGCGAGTGCTCATGTTTGCGGTGGTTTTCCCCATCATCGCATCCCAATTGGGATGGGCTGCGGCAGAGGTAGGCCGACAACCCTGGATCGTTTACGGCCTACTCAAAACAAAAGACGCAGCCTCGGTCTCAGTGAGCAGTACGGAAATCCTGATTTCCATATTGATGTTTGGTGTGATCTACCTGCTGCTTTTCCTTGTCTGGATTTATGTACTGGATTCCAAAATCAAGGCGGGCCCCGAATCGGTTGCCTCACTCGAAGCAGCAGCCGCCGATGCCAAAAAAGGGTGGGTCCAAACTGCAACAAGTCGATCGGACCCCGCGTCGCCTGACTCCATGACGGATGCGCGTGGCGAATCAACGAACGATAACACCAGAGGGGAGGCGTAACCGTGGACCTCAATCTGCTTTGGTTCTTCCTGCTGGGCGTACTCTTGATGGGGTACGCAATTTTGGATGGATTCGATCTGGGTGTGGGGATACTCCACCTCGGTGCGAAATCCGACGAAGAGCGGCGAATCGTCATGAATTCGATCGGGCCGCTTTGGGATGGCAACGAAGTGTGGCTTGTCACGTTCGGCGGAGCACTATTCGCCGCTTTTCCGCACGCCTACGCAACCGCGTTTTCCGCTTTCTATCTTGCATTCATGCTCTTGTTGTTCGCCCTGATTTTTCGCGCTGTTTCCATGGAATTCCGCAGCAAGCGCGAATCGAAAACTTGGCGCGGCGCGTTCGACTTCGCCTTCTTCGGCGCCAGTACCCTGGCAACATTCCTGTTCGGCGTAGCGGTGGGGAACGCCATGAAAGGTATCCCGATTGGCGCAGACATGGAATTCGCGGGTAATCTGCTCGACCTGCTCAAACCCTACCCTATCATGGTCGGCGTATTCGCCGTCGCCATGTTCGCGATGCACGGTTCGCTCTACCTCTACCTGAAAACAACCGGCGAATTTCAGAAGCGTATCATAGGGTGGATGTGGACGACTTTCGGTTTCTTCCTGGTTATGTACCTGTTGACCACTATCTTCACGTTGGCGACGATCCCCTCCGCCATTGAAAACTTCAAAAACTACGGGTGGGCCTGGTTTGTGGTCGTACTCAATGTACTCGCCATCGCCAACATTCCCCGCTGCGTGTTCC
>JANQHN010000078.1 GCA_028282665.1 Phycisphaerae bacterium
GACTTCTTCTACGCGATCACCGCACGCAGGATGATCAACTCTTTGAGAACCTTGTTCGCCTCTACTTGACCGTTCGTCAACGTGACAAATGCGTGACTACTTTGGAGGCTTGGAAGTTGGCGCAACAAAGTCGCGCTTCGACATCCGAAGCCTCTACTTCCGAGCAGATTGCCACTCGCAAAGTGTGGCAAGCGCGAGTTGAATTGATTCGTGATAACGCGGTGGGCGCGCGCATTATTCTCGAGGAGATCGTCAAAGATGCGGAGGGGGGCGAAAGGCATGATGCTACGCTGCAAGCGTTCTACCTGCTAAGTGAGTTGGAGCGTAGTGCGGCGAGTCAGGCTGATACGCCCGATGCCAAGGCGGTTTACTTTAAAAAGGCCATCGCATGGCGTGAAAAAGCGCTAGCTTTGCACAACGATTCGGCGAAAGCGCACGCGATGCTTGCGGAAATGATCCGACTGACGGGTGGAGACTTGGGGCGGGCAAGAACGCTGTTGGAAAAAGCATCCTCTGTCGAGACGGACGACCCGTTGGTTCATCGATCAGTGGGCATGGAGTGGCTTGCGCTGGGTGAGTTGGACAAGGCAAAGGCCGTGTATGAGCGATTCAACAAGTTGGTCGACGACGCATCTTTGCTTTTTAAGCATCACATCGACAGTCGGGATATAGCCTTTGCGAAATGGGATTTTGCGGCGCGCATTGCAATGCTCGACCCCGCGCGAGAAGGCAAGGCGGATCGCTTCGAATTGATCCAGGCTGCCAAACCGGAAGAAGACGCTGACGATCCCTTGCGTTTGGCGGACTATTACTGGCGGCGGTTTTTGCCTACGGCCTTGCGGTTGTCGTTTTCGGATGTGGATGATGCGTTCAGCAGCAACAATGACGCGCTCGCCGATGAACGTTTGGCGTACATCACCGAGTTTTTGAGCGAATACCGTGAGTACCTCAACGAGACTGTCGGGCCGACGGTTACACCGGACGATTACGCAATTTTCTCTGCAATGCTCGCAGGTGCGGAAGGACGTCCGCTCGATGTGGTGGAAACTTTGCGTGGTCCTGTTAGTCGAAACACGCCGTTCGCAGACGCTTATCGCCTTATCGGTTTGGCTTATAGAGACTTAGGGCAGACTGATCAGTATTTGGAGTATTACAAACGTTATGTCCAACTCTCGGGCGAATCAACCGAGATGGAGATGGATTTGCTGCGTAAAGTGGCGGAGAGAGCGCGGACGGATTTGCACTGGCGGGAAGTCGTTGGTCTTGCATCGAAGCTAGAAGATACGCAGGGTGAGGCGGCTGCCATTAAGCTTTTCGCTCAGAAAGAACTGGGTGGTATTTCGCTTAACGAGATGGCGTTTCAACTTGAGAAGTTGCTCGAGAAGGCAGCCGGTGATCGGTTTGTCGAGCGAATGCTGGCCCAGACCGAGGGGCAGCTTGGCCTGACCAAGAAGGCTATCGCGCGTGCGGAAGCGCTCATCGAGGCACATCCCGATTACTTCCCGGCGTATCGAACTCTTGCCGCCCTCCATTTGCGTACGCGGCAGCGTGAACAGGCCATTGCGACCTATCGTCGAGCTACGGAGGCGTTGCCCGCTAGCGCCGGTGCTTGGATTATGCTCTCGCGATTGCTTATCGCCGATGATCGGGCCGATGAGGCGATCGGGCTTTTGGAAGGTGCGATGGTGGAGTTGAAGAACCAGGATATGCTTTTGGTCGAGCAGTTCCTGGCGAATTTGAAGCTTCAGTACGGTCCGCGTGATGAGGCGCTTCGTTCTCTTGGGGAGTTACTCAAAAGACGGCCCAGGAACCTCGAACTACGTAAACTCTACCTGACCCAAACCGAGATCCGGAATACTCCCCAGGAAGTGGAGCGCACTATTGCACAGATGCGCGAAATTGAAAAGGCTTCGGGGGTCGAACAGGATGATTGCAGCGTCGCATTTTTGTATGAGGCGACTTACCAGTTGGAAGATGCGCAGTGGCGAGCCATGAGTCTGGATGAGCGAGGGCAACTCGACCGGCAGGTACAGGGAATGGTTCAAACCTGTATCGTTCAGCGGCCAAACGACGCCATGCCCTACGCCGTGCTCGGCGCGTTGCACGAGCGGAACTACCGCATGGATCAGGCGGAACGCACGTACAAACGGGGACTAACCGCGGTCCCGGGGTCTTTGAAGTTGTTCCGTCCGTTGCTTCGATTGTTGCAAAGCGATCCGCAGAGAAATCAAGAGGCGTTGACTTTGATTCAATCGATGGAATCGCGGCTAAGCCAGCAGGAACTGGCCGATTATCGTCTCGCCATGGCCATCAATCGGTTGGGTGACGATGAGAGTGCGTATGGCGATGTCGTCTCGCTGATGCAGGATCGCGTGACGGCCAATCCAAATGATGTGCCGATGCGCATTTCATTGGTCGAGGTACGCTACAACCAGGATAGAGACTTTCAAGCGGCGATCGACGAGCTTAATGAAATCGAAAAACTCGGTCTAACGGACGCGCAGACTGCACGATTAAAGGCAACACAAGCAGCTATTCTTCAACTGGAAGATCGAGGAGATGAAGCGCTCGCGTTGATGAACGACCTGGTTGAGACGAAAGGTTCTGCTGACGCTTATCTTCTACGTTCGATGTTGCTCAGCAGGATGAATCGGCTGGAGGAAACAGAGGCTGACCTAAAACGTCTCACCGAATTGGAGGGGTACAAGTTCCGCGGCCAACGAGTGCTGGGCATGTTCTACCTGACCACTGACCGTATGGAGGACTGCTTGGCGCTGTGGAGGCATGCTGCCGGATTGCCGGCTCCGAAGGATGACGCGGAAGAGCGTTTGGCCTGGAACAAAATTCGTCAACGAACGGCGGGCATGTTGATCAGTAGTGATGACAAGGAGAAACGCGAAGCCGGGCGGAACCTGCTCGCGCAGCTTGAAAAGGAGGCCGCCAACGACGCGCTTGTCCTGCAGATGCTCGCTTATGACAAGGTTCTGCAACAGACCGATCAATCGGTCGAGGAAGCTCGACAGAATTTGATCGCGGCAGCACGCAGTGAGCCGAAAGACGCGAACAATTGGCACCAGCTTGTTATTCTTGAATTGACCATGAAAAAGTACGAAGATGCCCGCGTGCACGTGGCGGAGGGGCTGCGGTATGTGCCAAATGTGCCGATTCTTCTTTTGGATCGAGCTCGTGTTGAACTAGCTTTGGGGAATCTTGCGATCGCCCGAGACATTGCAATCGAAGTGTTTGAACAGCACAGCAACTATGTGGACGCAGGCTTGATGGCGGCGGACTTGAGTTTGGGGACGGGGGAGGTTCCGCGAGCGGTGCAACTAAGAGATCGCCTCACTACGCTGGCGCCTGATGATCCTGGCGTCGTCATTCTTAGGATGAAGGTATTTCGCGTTTTGGCGGAAGCGTATCAGGCAGAAGCCCAGACGTATGGAATGCGCGGCGAAGCTGGGCGAGCCGAGGAACTCATGCGGCAGGCCCGTGAACAGGTAAGTCAAGCCATCGCGGAACTCAATGCGTTTGTTGACGAAGGGGCGGCGACGGAATCTGCGTATGTGTTGATAGAATTGGCCAATCTTCAAATGGATACGTCGAATTTTGAGGAAGCGGCTCGACGACTTGATCAAGCGGATGCCTTGCTTACTCCTACGGATCGGCGCTATGCCCAGGCGAAGATTGTTCGTTTGCGCCTTTTCGCGCGTACGGACAGGTACGCGGAGATCGTGGGTGTGGTGGAGAATACACCCGGAAACGCGGAAGGGCATTTCGACATACTGTACACAGCGGGACAGTTGCTCTTCCGCTCGGGAGACAAGGCTTACATCGATGGAGCCAGAACGTACCTGCAAACCATCGTGAAGGATGCCTCAAACGACAAACATGCGGGCCTACTCACCAAGACTTATCGAGAACTGTCCTTGCTTCACTATGAATCCGGAGATCTCGCAAGCGGCGTACGGGCGCTTAAGTCGCTTTTGGAGATTGATCAATACGACAGTACGGCGATGAACGATGCCGCGTGGATGGTCGCCCTTCAATCGGATCAGGTCGGTGAATCGGAACGGCGGGCTTTGCTTGATGAAGCACTCGAACTTGCGGAGCAAGGTATTGAGCTTCATCCGCGAGATTTTCATTTGCGCGATACGCGCGGATTGATTCATCTTAAGGTCGGAGATTATGCTGCCGCAATCAGCGACTTGCAGCGCGGGCTCGATATTATCAGTCAGGTTGATGGGCTTGATGACCTGTTAGCTGATCTGAATGGTGAAGTGCAGCCTGGTGGTGGTGCTCAGGTACGACTGGCTGCGATGAGCCTGGCCGAACGCGAACTCGCTGTTCGTGCGTTGACCACGCAGGCGAAGACGCTTATGCACTTGGCGAAGGCGTACAAGGCGGCGATTGACGCTGGTGATCAGACAACGACGTATCGCTCGAAAGTCAAAGAGCACATCGAGAAAGCGCTACGCATTCATCAGATATTTAGTTCGCGAGGGCGACCAATTTTCTCGGCTGACGAGCAGGCGGAGATCAGCGATTTGCACAGCGGGTTATGAAAGTGGGGTGCGTGACGATCAATCGCGCTGTCGATTCGTCCTGGATTGACGATGTGGCAGGCCCGTTTGCGCATGCGTTTCAATCTGCTGAGCCAGGCCGATGAGAATCTGAGCTTCTTGTCGAGTAAGGTTTGCCTTGCCGAGAATTGTGCGCAGTGCAATTAACAGGTGCTGCGGATTGTCGGGGTCAAGGTAGCCGATTGTGGTCAGCGACTTCTCTAGTTTCTTCATCATGACATCGAGAACGGCTGCGTCAGCGGGCTCTGAATTTGCATGATTCTTCGCCGGGACTATTTCAGTTTTTTGGCACGCTACGAACAATTCGTAAGCGACAACCATCACTGCGTGTGAAAGGTTCAAGCTCGGGTAGTTTTCATGCGTGGGGATCGTGAGCGTAGCGTCGCAATGAAGCAAATCTTCGTTGGAAAGTCCCTGGTCTTCCGGGCCGAAGAGAATGGCTGTGGGACGGTGTGTGTGAGCGAATTTTTTCGCGAATTGGCGGGGCGTGTATGCATGTTGCTCTCGATACAAACCTTTGCGGGCAGTTGTGCCGACGACTTGTGTCATTCCGCCCAGTGCGTCAGATAATTCATCGACAATGTGCGCGGCAAGCAAGATGGGCTCCGCTCGGGCGCTGAGTCGTCTTGCGTCTTGGGAATCAACCGGAACTGCAGGTTTGACAATCGCAAAATCAGACAGTCCGGTGTTGGCGAGAATTCTCGCGACTGAACCCATGTTGCCGGGGAATTTGGGTCTGACGAGAACGATGCGGATGAATTCGCTTGGCTGGGTGACAGTCATCATTTCGGGGTGTACGCCCGACCGGCTTACAGGTGACGTAGATGAAATCCGCCATCTACATTGAGCACTTCTCCGGTGGAAAAGGGGAAATCCCCTCGTGCAATTGCACTCACGGCGGAGGCGACTTCGCTGGGTTTGCCCCAACGGTTGATCGGCGCGAGACCGGCCGAGATCTTCTTATCGTAATAGTCGCGAACGGTATCGCTGCGTGTCATATCCGTTTCGATTACGCCCGGGCTGATTTCGTACACGCCGATGCCGTATTCCGCCAGTCGCACAGCGAAGAGTTTGGTAATCATACTCAATCCTGCCTTGCTGATGCAGTATTCGCCATAGCTGACCGCAGCTGTGTATCGACGAAGGGAAGAAATGTTGACGATGGCGGCCGTATCGATCAGTTGCTCTTGACGGAGGCTCGCCATTTCTCTTGCAACGCGCTGCGTCAAAAAATACGGTCCATGCAGGTTCGTGTTCAAAACGCGGTGGTAGCTTTCTTCCTCCGTTTCGAGGATGTCCCTGCGTTCGTTCGGCGCGATACCCGCGTTGTTGACGAGAAGATCAATTCGACCAAATTGTTCCATGACGTAATCGACAATCAAATCGCGGTGTGATCGGGCGGAGATGTCTCCCTGACAGAGATCAGCTCGTCCATCGTTTTTTTCGATGAGTTGTAGCGTTTCTTCCGCAGCGCCCATGTCTTCGCGGTAATTGATGACGACGGTGTAGTCGAGCTTGGCAAGGTCAACGCAGATCGCGCGTCCAATGCCCCGCGATCCACCAGTAACCAAGGCGAGCTTCTTGTCATGCATGAAGTATCTCCAACGGTAATCAAATGATACGACGATTCGTCGATCTGATCGTCATCTTAAGAGGGCGACCGGATGGCGGCAAGGATGAGAAGGAGAGGGCAGTCGGCGCAGAAAAAAGCGTCGCGGAATCGAAGGGTCGATGCGACGCGCGTGCGAGCGGATCGGTTGTTGAAGATCGTGGGTACTTCGTTTTAGCCGCGGTCCACCTTGCGGGCAGCCTTACGCGACTCACGACGCTTGCGCTCCGAGGGCTTCTCGTAGTAGCTGTTTCGCTTGATTTCGCGTGTCAGTCCTTCACGCTGACAAAGACGCTTGAAGCGCTTCAACATTTGCTGGATCGATTCATTCCCACGCGGTTTCACCTTAATCACGAGCTAACCAAACCTTCCTTCCAGAGATTAACATCCACTTTGTCCAACGCTCAAAAAATGAATGGAACGAGTAGTATAAACAAAGATATCGTCACAGACCAGTCACCCTTTGGTGAAATTGCTTCGGAAGAGTGGCATGGATCGTTAATCAGCACTTTATGATCGGGTGTAAGTTGTTTTTCAGTAATAGTTTATGCCTCGTTGGGGCTTACAGAATAAACTTGCTCAGATCTCGATCTTCGACGATCTCCTCCAGCCGTTGGGTGACGTAGGAGGCATCAATAGTGTAGGTTTCGCCCGAATGGTCGGGCGCATCGAAGCTGATTTGCTCCATGACCTTTTCGACTACAGTCATTAGTCGGCGGGCTCCGATATTGTCCGTCGATTCGTTCAGGCGACAAGCGATGTCCGCCATGGCGTCGATTGCGTCATCTGAAAACTCCAGCTTTACGCCTTCTGTGCTCATGAGCGCAATTTGCTGTTTGGTCAGCGCGCTCTCCGGCACGGTGAGAATCCGGACAAAATCCTCGCGCGTCAGGTCGTTAAGCTCGACGCGAATAGGAAGCCGGCCTTGCAATTCAGGCATTAAGTCGCTCGGCTTACTGCCGTGAAATGCACCAGCGGCGACGAAGAGCACGTGATCCGTCTTCACCGGACCGTGTCGTGTTTGCACCGTGCAGCCTTCGATGATCGGCAGTAGGTCACGCTGTACACCCTGCCTCGAAATGTCAGGGCCGTGCGCTTTGTCTGCGCCGGCAAGCTTATCAAGCTCATCGAGAAAGACGATACCGCTGTTCTCGGTGCGGCGAATTGCCATCTCCGTTACTTTCTCACGATCGATCAGTCGATCACATTGTTGCTGAAAGAGAATTTCACGCGCTTCTCGCAAGGGCACTTTGCGATGCTTGGATTGCGAAGGAATGAGCTTTTCGAGGAAGTTAGTCATCTCCGGGTCCATCTGATCCATGCCCATGCCGCCCATGATGCCAATCTGCGCCGGCTTCGTTTCAACTACAACTTCGACCGTGCGATCTTCCAATTCACCTTTCCGGAGTTGCTCGCGCATCTTCTCGCGTGAACGGTGACGCCGTTGCGCCGTGTCGCTGTCTGCGTCCTGATCATCGAGGTCATACGAGGAAGGGGGCATGAGTGTATCGAGCAATTGCTCTTCAGTCTGTCGTTCCGCCTCCGCCCGCACAACTTCAGTCTGCTCATCGCGTACCATGTGAATGGCAAGATCCAACAAGTCGCGAATCATGCTCTCCACATCCCGCCCGTGATAACCGACTTCCGTGTACTTTGTAGCTTCGACCTTGATAAACGGTGCGTTGACCAGATTCGCCAGCCTTCGCGCGATTTCTGTTTTACCAACACCGGTCGGACCTATCATGATGATGTTGGTCGGATCGACCTCTTCACGCAAATTTTCGGGCAATTGTTGTCGACGCCAGCGGTTGCGCACAGCGATAGCGACTGCTTTCTTTGCGTCATCCTGGCCTACGATGTGTCGATCCAGCGCTGATACGATTTCTTTCGGTGTCAGTTCTTTTGGCATGATCTATCTCTTCGTCGTGCGTGATTCGTGCGGGTCTGCATGATAACCGGCGTGACGGACTACGAACTCAATACTTCGACCGCGATTTTATGGTTGGTGTAAACGCATATATCCGCGGCTATGTGCATTGCCTCTGTGACAATGTTTTCCGCGGACAAGTCCGTGTGCTTGAACAGGGCACGGGCTGCGGCTGTGGCATAGGGGGCGCCGCTTCCCGTTGCGATGACGCCATCAGATGGTTCGATCACATCGCCCGAGCCGCTGATCATCAGGATCGTATCCGCCGCAACGACTATCAGCACCGCCTCCAGCCTGCGTAGCACCTTGTCCGTACGCCAATCTTT
>JANQHN010000170.1 GCA_028282665.1 Phycisphaerae bacterium
ATCGTTGGGATCTGAAACTGTGTCGATTTGCCAAATACCGTAACAGTACTCTGCCCGCGTAAAGGCTCGGTCCGCCGCCTGGAACTGTCCCAGCGAGAGGTGCTTTAAGCCGCGAGCGAGAAAACTGCGAATGATGGGCACGCCTTGGGCGTACGTCATCATCTGTTCCTTGATCGTTCCCATGACGAAATCGTCCAGTCCGACGGTGTACATTTCCTGGATCGATCCGTCCGGATGCGGATTGTTGTCATGAAGCCAGTCGTAGTACTGCTGGGCTAACTTAAGGTTCTTTTCTCCACCTTCGTAGTAGAGCAGTTCGATCCACTTGTGCATATGAGTTACGAAGCCATTGAAGTAGCTCGTCCCTTTGATGCCTCGTTCCGAATCCCAATTCGGATCACTTTTCCACTGTTCTTCGGCGTGGTACAAAAAGGCGTCATGAGCCGCTGGTATGAAGCGAACGTCGGCAGTTTCTTCAACGTAGGAAGAAAATACGTCATCGAAGTTGGGAATGCAAACCACGCGACCGCGCGTGACCAAACCATGCAATGAATAAAAAACGAGGCGGGCGGTGTTCATCTTGTCCGCTTCACTCAAACCCGCACGGCCTTTACCCATCTTGTCGCCCAGATGGGACCAATACAACGCGTGCGCATAAGGAGATCGCCAGTCCATCAGGCCGTAATGTTCGGTTGTAAGCTCTTGCATCAAGTCCAAATCGAGATGAAGTTCTTCACGAACGATCTTAGAGCGAAGAGCCGCCAGCAAGCGATTGACTGCACCTTGATTTTGTTCTTTACGCAGCACTAGGACGGCGCGGTCTTCGCTGGTCTGCGGATTTTCTACCTTAGCGACAACTAAATCCTGGGCCACAAGCTCCGGGCGGATCCGACGGGCGACGATCGCGAGCAGACCTTCGTCGGCGTTGACACCGAGATACTTAAGATCGGAAAGCAGTTGCTGCACTTCAATATCATTTGCGACGAACGCATCAAAATCGCGTGGTGCGTTGACGATTTTCTCGAACCATTCGAGGTGATCGCCTTCCTCGAGAGATAAAGGGAATGCGCCGAAAATACGCTCCATATCGGTTGCGAGTGCTCGGCGATAGGCTCGGTGTTCGTCATCCAGAAAGTCGCCCATCTTGTGCCAGTACGTCCAGGCAATCTGCTTATAAATGCCGATTGACCGAGGATTGTACCGGATGCCCTCATCCCGCAGGAGCTTGATGCCGTTCATCACCCACTGCCACCTGGCTTCAGGGGTGTATTGCGAAACGGAAATGTTGTAGGACATATTCCAGGAGGCATTCATCCATACTTCAGCAAAACGCGGCTGAAGTTTGCAGACGGTCTTGTGCAATTCGAGGGCTTCATAGGTCTTTCCCTGTTCCTTGAGCTTTTCCGCGCGAATGCTTGCCCAGTCGATCGCCAAGGCTCGAAACGTTCCCAACTTGCCCAGCAACGCAATATCCGGTGGAAGTCCGGCGACGGTTTCCGGGTCGATGACCAATTGAAATTCCTGCCGCATCTCGTTGATAGGTGCCATCAGCAATCCCGCGCCGACAACCGATATGACGGCGAGGATAATGCAAACGATCTGCACCGTGTTCTCGTAACGCTGCGCCGCGCGACGCGCTTTTAAATGTTCAGGTAGCGTATAGTTGAGAACCTCAGCCATGACGAATTCCGATAGTCTAACGGGTGCTAAACCGATACTTCAGCCACTTCCCGTCGATGGAAGATCAGGATCGCAAGCAGAAGCACCAATCCGGTTTGTAAAATGCCTAGATAACCAATGCCCTCCAACACCCACATCAACGTAACGTTTTTACCCGAGACGAAGTTGTCTACGCCGTCATAGTAGGTGAAGTCGGGAATGATCACGGTGATCGCCTTGTACAGGTAGTTTATGCAGGCGAAAACGAAATCCTCCAGGGAACCCAGCGATGTCGTGACATCTCGACCGATCCAGTCGAGCGATTCAGTAATAAACTGTCGCGTCGCCGCCAATACGTACACCGTAAATGATGCGAGGCACGCTACGGGATAGGAAAAAACGCTGGAGAAAAACACGCCTACTGCAGCTAGAAACGCAAGTTTGCACATGATCAGCGCCATGAGTCGCAGAAGGTTCCCCTCAAACGAACCCACGACGAACAGAACTTCGGGAGCGGCATCGGAGATGAACTCAACGACGATAGGCCATTGACGTTCGTTTTCGAATGGATTGATGTTCGTGAACTGAACGTCCAAAGTGCCGTCACTGGCTACGCATAAGGCTGGTACCGGGATTGTGTGGAATCGTTCGATATAGTGCCGGGTGCGCGCGATGTGAATGTGTGTACCTTTGGAAGGGTTTCCAAAGACCCATACAGCCCTCAGCAACTCGTCGTAAGGTTGGTTGGATACCCTTGCTTTGTAGCGGACTTGAAC